>NZ_JBBNLS010000005.1:0-137526 GCF_040092305.1 Collinsella sp. CLA-ER-H6 | reverse complement strand
TCCGGACATGCCGTCCTCCGATCTCCCGGGGCCGGCCGGTCCGGCCCTCAGGGTATCGGGTTCCCACATTCATCCGCACATGTGCGGATGAATGTGGGAGGTGTTCGGATGAAGTTGATAATCAAGGGGCAAGGAACGAGACGGCAACGGCCGTTGCGACCCATAGCAAGTACTCCTTCGATCCGTCATAATAGGTGTACTCTCCATCCGATATCTGCAGAAACGGAAGTAGGGGAGAGAGCGGTGCCAAGATAAGACGTCCCGCGGCAAGAGGGTACAGAAGCGCGGGCATGCTTGATGAAGAGGTATAGACACCGTCCTCCCCCCGCATTCACAAGCGCATCCGCATAGGATGCTGACAATTCCTGCTCAACACGGGTTATTCCCGACTCGAGGTATTCGACCCGTCCGTCGATGCCAGCCGCGCTCCTGAAGACGGGCAGAGCACAAAGAACCATCAACGCAACAACGACAACACAGAGCGACCTGGAGGAGAGAAGCGACCTAAAGATCGCCTTCGAGATTTTGAGCATATTCATCGCCAACCTTAACCTCATCCAGTCGGAACAGAGGGGCCGAACAAAATGCTCGGCCCTTCCTCGCATCTAGTAGGTGCTATAGACAAATTGCCATTTATCAGTTGTGCCAAGAACACCACAGGAGCACATTGCAGCGAGGCGGGATTCCCTATGATGCGCGGATCGGCGATAGCCATTTCGGTAGGAGATCGTCTTGTAAGAGATGTTGAACATCGAGATGCTGTGCCCGCTTACGCCGCGAGGACAGCTGTAGCTCCAGTAGGTATCGACGACGTCGTCCGTATACCCGAGGGGCTCAACGAGGGCACACTGGCTGCTCTCCTGGGAAGGAGGCATCGGGGTATCCGCAAAAGCGGGGGCTCCCGGCAGCAACAGACAAAGAGCGAGGCCGAGGAAAACCAAGAGCTTACACGACTTAACAGTACTGAACATAATCCTCTCCAATCTAGAGGGGTTTCGGTTGCAGCATGCTGTGATTACTTGCCGACAAAGTCAATTTAATATAAACTGTTAAAAAGTAACCTGAGTTTTTTAAATTCTTCGGAGGTTATTATGAGTTCCGACAATCGCACTCCCCGGCTTCATTCCTTCCGCATCGCATGTGCGATAGCCTCTGCGACCCTTTGCGCCACCGCCATCGCACAAGTGGCGTTCTCCTTAAAGCCAGCAATCGAAGTGCTCGACAACCCTGTAATTGCAGACTCCCCCGCGTATCCAGCCCTTGCGATCTCGACATTGGTCCCTGCCGTCATCGGTATCGCTACGACCATCCTCAGCGCCGTTCTCGTGTGGACGATCAAGAGCGGAGACCCCTTCAAGAAAGGGTCTGCGACATGCTTGAAGGTGCTCGGCATTCTCTTCGTTGTTCAAGCTGCCACCAGCCTCTACGCCGGCTCACTCAAAACCTCCGTTTCGATGTTTGGCGGCGAGGGGGCCGTCGGCGCCCAAGAGATCGCTTCATCATTCGATTGGACCTCTCTGGTTCTCGGCATCGTCCTGTTCATGCTTTCCCAGCTCTTCTTGTACGCCCGAGAGCTGTACCTCGACTCCGACGAGATTGCGTAAGGAAACGCCATGCCCGTAATTGTTCGCCTCGACAAGATCATGGCCGAGCGAAAGATTTCCTCGAACGAACTTGCCGAAAGGATTGGAACCACGCCCGTGAACCTGTCCCGTATTAAAAAAGGGCATATTCGCGGCATTCGCTTCAACACACTCGAGCAGCTATGCCTCGCCCTTCGTTGCCAACCCGGAGACCTTCTCGAAGTCATGAGCGAAGAGGATGCCCGAAAGGAGTTCGGACTCGATTGGTCCGCCGAGGATTAGAGGGCGGTCGTACTCGCCCTGCACACGGGAATGCGAATCGGCGAGGTCTGCGGCCTTCGGTGGTGCGATGTGGATTTCGAGACGGGCCTGATCTCGATCAGACACTCGGTGGCGTACGCGAAGGGAATGGGTTCGTTCATCAAGGACACCAAGACCCATGACGCCAGGGGTATCCCCATCGACCCGGTCGGCCTACTCCCCTTCCTGAAGGAGACCCACGAGATCGACTGCGGAAAGCTGCGCTTGCGCGGCCTTACCGGGGCGGTCGAGATCGGGGACTGCTACATCCTGTCGGAGCCGGGCGCGACCTTCGCGACGACAAGCTATATCCGCAGGGCGTTCAAGACGTTCTCGGAGACCAACGGCCTCATGGGCACCAACGACGAGCTGATCACGTTCCACGGCCTTCGCCACACGTTCGCAACGCAGTGGATCCGCCAAGGCGGCGATATCAAGGCGTTCCAATCGATCCTCGGCCACAAGGACGCCATGGCGACGCTCAACGTCTACGCCGACATCGAGCCCATCTCCAAAATCCATAACATGCTGCGCGCCACGCCGTGCCTTTGGCGCGGGCACCTCGGACCGAGGGTCGATCCGGGTCCCATGTTCCAACAGAGGATCCAGGAGTCCATCGAGACGCTCCAGGCGTTCGGCTACGGCATCACCGAGCCGGACGACCGAAATATCGCCATACGCGACGTGAAGACGAACAGTTGGCTCTAGCTCACCGAGTACGCGGCAGTGCTGGGCCCATCCCAACTGAGGTCACGGTGGTCCGATAGGGGCGCCGCCCGCGGCATGCGCCGCGGAGCGGTATCCCCTACCGAAGGGCGGGGATGCCCTCCGCTTCCAGTTCGGAATCAGCCGTCGGAGGCGTTCGGCTGACTGCGGGAACGGCCTGTCCGCTCAATGTGTTCGGCTGAGATCGGAAATCAACCCAACACGAGCCGGACACGCGCCAGACGGCTCTTCCCCGTGCGGCCTTCCCCCTTACGCTCATGTTGCAGGCATGTAACGCCGCAGCGAGCGCGCCTTTTTTGTGCCAGACAGGTACAATGATGAACACTGTACCGTAGCGGAGCGCCCCGCGCGCGCCGCAACCACGCGAAAGGGTTTCCCATGGCCGAGATCTCGTCCTCCCGCATCGTCATCACCGTCCTTGGCAAGAACCGCCCCGGTATCGTCGCCGGCGTCACCCGTGTTCTGGGCGAGGCCAACGTCGACATCCGCGACATTACGCAGTCCATTATCGAGGACATCTTCACCATGACCATGCTGGCCGACACCGCCGAGTCCAAGCTCGACTTCGCCGAGCTGCAGAAGGCCCTGGCCGAGGCCGGCGAGCTTTCGGGCGTCAACGTGTCCATCCAGCGCGAGGACGTCTTTAACTTTATGTACCGCCTGTAGCGAACAAGCCGCTCGGGGCAGCTTGACGTCATATCGTCCAAGCGCGCGGCCCCAAAGCGGACCGGAGAGGAGCGCGCATGGCCTACGACGCCAAGAAAATCTACTACCGCTTCGACGATCACCTGAGCCGCCTGGTTCTGGATTACGAGGCGAGCCGTCAGATTTCGCCCGAAAGCGAAAACCTCTACCACGGCCTGCCGACCGCCCCGTACGACGAGGGCTTGTTCGTAGAGCACAACGTCAAGCGCGGCCTGCGCAATGCCGACGGCTCGGGCGTGGTCGCCGGCCTCACTCGTATCTCGGATGTGCACGGCTACAACAAGGTCGACGGAAAGGTCGTGCCCGATCAGGGCAAGCTCACGCTTCGCGGCTACAGCATCGAGGATCTGGTCAACAATGCCCAGGCCGAGAATCGCTACGGCTACGAGGAAGTCGCCTATCTGCTTATCACGGGTTCGCTACCCAACAAGGAAGAGCTCGACGGCTTTTGCGAGCGCCTGGGCGCCTTTAGACATCTGAGCGACGAGTACGTTAAAGAGTTCCCTATGACCACGGTGTCGTCGAGCATCATGAACGTGCTCCAGCGCGCCGTACTGTTGCTATACGCCTTCGATGCCGAACCAGACGTGATCACGCCCGAGCACGAAATCGACGTCGCCATTTCCATGCTCGCACGTCTCCCGCGCATCGCCGCCTTCGCACACATGGCCTCGGTCGCCAAGCTTCGCGGCTCCGAGGTTCACGTGCCGCACCCCACGCCCGGTCTCTCCACCGCCGAGACCATCCTACAGGTCCTGCGCGGCGGCATGGCATTCACCCGCGACGAGGCCATGCTGCTCGACGTGATGCTTATGCTGCATGCCGAGCACGGCGGCGGCAACAACTCCACCTTCGCCTGCCGCGTGCTGTCGTCTTCGGCCACCGACCCGTATTCCGCCTACGCCGCGGCTATCGGCTCGCTCAAGGGCCCGCGCCACGGCGGTGCCAATGCCAAGGTCGTGTCTATGCACGAGGACATCCGCGCGCATGTCTCCAATTGGGAGGACGAGGACGAGGTCGCGGCCTACCTGGGCAAGATCCTCGACAAGCAGGCCTTCGACGGCACAGGTCTCATCTACGGCATGGGCCACGCCGTCTATACGCTGAGCGACCCTCGTGCCGAGGTGTGCCGCCGTTACGCGCGCACGCTTGCCGCCAAGAAGGACTTGGGCGAGGAGTTCGCGCTCATCGAGCGCATCGAGCGCCTGGCCCCACAGGTGATGCGCGACCACGGCATGACCAAGCCCATCTGCGCCAACATCGACCTGTACACAGGCTTTATCTACAAGATGCTCGGCGTGCCCGAGACGCTCTTTACGCCGCTGTTCGCCGTCGCCCGCATGGCCGGCTGGTCGGCGCACCGCATGGAAGAGCTCTTCTGCGCGCACCGCATCATCCGCCCCGCCTATCGTCCGGTTATCGAGCCGCTGGAGTACAAGCCGCTCGCCGATCGCTAGGATGCGGACCGTTATAGAACCCGAGCGTGGCCAGGGCATCACCGCCCTCGGCCACGCTTTTTATACCAGCAGAAAGGGCTGCATCAAATGATTGTTTTTTCCGATATGGACGGAACGCTGTTGACGAGCGATAAGCAGATGAGCGATGCCACCTGGGCGATGCTCGACGAGCTCGCTCGACGCGGAATTGAATTTGTGCCCTGCACGGGACGTCCGCTGTCGGGCATCTTTGAGCCCATCCTCGCCCATCCCGCCGTGCACTATGCCGTCTGCGCCAATGGCGCCAGCGTCTGGCAGCTCGACGAAGATGTGCCTACCGATGCCTCACGCGCCACACGTATCTTGAGCCGACCGCTCGACCGTGGCATCGCCCATCGCATCCATCGCATCGCCGCCGGCCACGATGTGACCTTCGATATCTTCGCCGACGGCCAGTGCTTCCTCCCCCGCTCGCTCTACACGCGCCTGGACGAATTCTGCGGCGGCGACCCCCACATCGCGGCTTCGCTCAAGCGCACACGAACACCGATCGACATGGATATCGACAGCAAGATCGACGAGGTCGAGACGCTCGAACGCATCGCCATGTACTGGCACGACCCGGCCGATCGCGACGCCATCGCGTTGGAGCTCGACACGCTCGGAGGCATTGAGGTCACGCGTTCGTACGCCATGAATATCGAGGTCATGGGCGAGGGCGCCACCAAGGGAACGGCCCTCACGTGGCTATGCGAGCACCTGGGCGAGCGTCTCGCCGACGCTTGGGCGTTCGGCGACAACATCAACGACATCCCCATGCTACAGGCAGCGGGCCACGGCATGGCCATGATCAACGGCGAACCCGAGGACCGCGAGGCCGCCGACGCCATCACCGAATACGACAACGACCACGACGGCGTCGCCCGGACCATCATGGCCGGCCTCGCCTAGTCATTGGGGACGTTCTTAAACGACTAGTCACTGGGGACACTCTTCGCAAAAAGCCGCAAGGACTGTCCCCCACTGTCGGCAGAAAAGGAACGTCCCCATCTGCCGGATTAGGAGAGACTCTCCAGCACGCGACGGAGCTCCTGCTGGACGGCGTGGTCGCGGTTACAACCCACCACACGATCGGCCACCGCCTTGAGCGCGGGGCGCGCGTTTTCCATCGCGCAGCCCGTGCCGACAAAGCGAATGATCTCGTAGTCGTTCATCGAGTCGCCAAACGCCATGACCTCGTCGCGACCAATGCCGTAATGCTCCGCGAGCTGCGCGATACCCGAGGCCTTCGACACACCAGGCTGCATGGCATCGATCCACGCGTTGCCCGAAGGCGCAAAAGTAAAGAGCTGACCAAGTTCGCGCTGTAGCACGTACGCGCTGTCCATAACCGCACTGTCGTCGCAAAAGATACTCGCTTTGATGATATTTACGCTGGGATCGGGCAGCTCCCAAATGCGCTCGGCATTGGGAAGGTCCTTATCGACCTCACGCACGAACTTGCACTCGTCATCGAGCAGGAAGGACTTGGTTCGGTCAAAGAGCGCAAGATGCAGATTGGGAAACGTCCTGACGGCTTGGGCGAGCCTTCGAATCGCCAGGTGGGAATACACCTCACGGTCTACCATCTTACCGTCGGCGTAGACCTGGGCGCCGTTAGCGGCGACAAAGTCCATCTTGTCGCGAACGGGCGCAAAGAACTCGCACAGGCGATCGTAGCGACGACCTGACGATGCAGCGAAATGCACACCATGCTCGTGTAGCGCCAGAATCAGTTCGTAGGTCTCGGGAGGCACCTGGCCGTTTTCGTCAAGCAGTGTGCCGTCCATATCGGATGCAATCAGTTTAAACATAGAAAAGCTCCCTTCGGGCTTGTTGGAATCGAACGCGTATCCGATTCCAACGTACCCAAAGGGAGCTCAAATAAGACTCCGCGGGCGTAAACGTTACAAGGACCTGGCAAATAGCTCACACATGCCAGAGGCCCTACGGTCGCGGCGTCAGGCAGCCCGCCAAAGAGCGTCCCCAATGACTAGTCGTTTAAGAACGTCCCCGATGACTAGTCGGCGTAGGTGAAGGTTGTAACGTCGAACATGCCCTCGGGGCGGATGCGGAGCGTCGGGATGACCGGCAAGGGCAGGAAGATAATGCCCATGATGGGGTCGAGCGGCGGCTCAATACCCATAGCGCGTGCCTTGACCATAAAGTCGTCGTGCTGCGCCGCGACGTCTTCGGCAGTGCCTTCGCTCATCAGGCCGCCGAGCGCCAGAGGAATACGAGCCACGACCTCGCCGTTGCGCACCAGCACGTGGCCGCCCTGGCCCACGGCTTCAACAGCAGCCATCATATCGGCGGCATTGTCGCCCACCACGCACACGTTGTGCGAGTCGTGGCCGATCGTGGAGGCAATGGCACCGCCGGTGATAGTGAAACCGCGCACCCAGCCGCGACCGATATGCTTGCCGACCAGGCTCAGGCCAGCGGGGCCATCGCCATCGACGCCCTCGGCCTGCAGCGACACGCCGCGGCCATGGCGCTCAATCAGCATAATGCGACGCAAGTCCTCGTCAGTCTCGGGACGGACCATACCCGTGATGGCCTTACCCGGCACCACGTCAATCACAGCCTCGCCCGGCTTAAAGGCATAGTCGAACACGTCGAGCGATAGCTTCGGAAGTTTAACGGAAGCACGCAGCTCATCGGCAAGGGCCGCAACCTCGGCCATCTCGGGTGCAATCTCGCCCACAAAGGTGCCGTCCTGCGCCACCAGAGCACCGGCGGCATATACGCGATGCGGAGCCGTGGCAAACGTCAGGTCGTTGAGTACCAGCAGGTCGGCACGCTTGCCCGGGGCGATGGCGCCACGCAGTTCGTGCGGGCCGCGGCAACCGTGGTCCAGGCCAAACGCCTCGGCCGTGGACAGGGACGCCATAGAGATGGCAACCACGGGGTCAATACCGGCCTCGATAGCCACGCGGCAGGCATTGTCAATCATACCGGTCGAAAGCGCGTCGGAGGGAGCACGGTCGTCGGTCGCAAAGCAGCAGCGGCGGGCACGGGCAGGATTCTCCAGCAGCATCGGAGACAGGTTGGTCAGGTCATGGCTGCACGTGCCTTCGCGCAGCATCACGTACATACCGCGAGACAGCTTGTCGAGCGCCTCCTCGGGAATCGTCGACTCGTGGTCGGCGATAATACCTGCTGCGGCATAGGCGTTGAGGTCCTTACCGGCAACGAGCGGCGCGTGGCCGTCAACCTGCTTGGACGGCGTCTGGTTGGCAGCATCGATGCGAGCACAGGTCTCGGGGTCGGCCATAAAGACGCCCGGCAGGTTCATCATTTCGCCCAGACCAAAGACATCGCCCGGATGCTCGGCAAAAAACGCCTGCATATCGGCAGCAGAAATAACGGCGCCGGCCTGCTCGTCGGGCAGTGCGGGCACGCACGAAGGCATCATGTACTTGATGGAGATGGGTGCGCGGCGGCCGTCCTCGATCATAAAGCGCAAGCCGTCGAGACCGGCAACATTGGCAATCTCGTGGCTGTCGGCAATGGCGGTGGTAGTACCGCGCGTCGCGGCCATGCGAGCATACTCGGCGGGACGGATGTTCGAAGACTCGATATGCAGATGCCCGTCAATAAAACCGGGAGCGAGATAGCGACCCTGGCAGTCGATGACCTCAGTTGCCTCGTAGGTGCCAGCGGCATCGTCGCGACCATCGTAGAGCACGCCGACGATCACACCGTCCTTGACGGCAACGCTACCGGGCGCCACACGCTGGCCATACACGTCGACGATCTGCGCATTGGTAAACAGCGTGCCGACGGGCACGCGCCCCTCGGCAGCATCGATCACAGACCTCATGACCTCAACGGACATACATACTCCTTTAACCGTAGAAAACAGCTGCGGAGCGGACAGGCCTTCACCGCAGCAAGCTAATAGCCATTGTATGCCCAAACGATGGGCCAACAATACGCCCCTCCGCTTAACGGCACACGCCGCTCAGCGCAATGGGGGCAGGTTACTTTGCACCAATGGCAAGGAGTGTCCCAAAGTGCCGGCACAAAAGGAACGTCCCCAAGTGCCAACCACGGCAGCGCCGATATTAAAACGCCGATGTTTTGGCAATGACAGCGAGCGGGCCGCATTTGAGACAAGGTGACGTGAAACGAAAGGGCGCTGACCTTCTGGTCGCGCCCTTGAAGTTGAACGTCAGATTGTCCAAATGCGGCCCGCGCAGCGTCGGCCGGTCCGCCGTTCGTTAGAACGGCGGAACTAAATCAACTTGAAGCCCTTGCGCTTACCCACAGAAAGGGTGTCGCCCAGCTTGAGGGCGCTGGGATCGATGTTATAGCTCTTGGGAGCCACGGCCTTGCCGTTGATTTTGACGCCGCCGCCGTCGATATCGCGACGAGCCTGGCCGGCGCTCGCCGAAAGACCCAAGTCCTTGAGCAGGCCGGCGAGGTAGATCTGGCCCTCGTCGTTAACAGTCAGCTCAACGTGCTTCTCGGGGAAGTCGGCGAGCTGGCCCTCCTTGAACACGCGGTCGAACTCGGCCTGAGCCTCGTCGCCGGCACCGGCGCCGTGGTAGGTGTCGCACAGGTCGCGACCCAGAGCGCGCTTGAGCTCGTAGGGATCGGCGGAACCGTCGGCCAGGGCAGCGTCGATCTTGTCGACCTCGGCCGGGGTGAGCGAGCTCGCCAGGCGGTAGTACTTGCCGATCATCTCATCGGGGATGGACATGGTCTTGCCGAACATATCCTTGGGCGCGTCGGTCAGACCGATGTAGTTGCCATAGGACTTGGACATCTTACGTACGCCATCGGTGCCCTCGAGCAGCGGCATGGTGAGCGCGATCTGCGGCTCCATGCCCATCTTCTCCATGAGCTCACGACCAGCGAGCAGGTTAAAGAGCTGGTCGGTGCCGCCCATCTCCACGTCAGCCTTAATCATGACCGAATCGTATGCCTGCATCACGGGATACAGGAACTCGTGCAGGGCGATCGGCGTCTGAGACTGGTAGCGCTTGGTAAAGTCATCGCGCTCAAGGATGCGGGCGACGGTGAACTTGGAGCACACCTGCAGCAGGCCGGCCAGGTCCATCGACAAGATCCAGTCACCGTTGTGCACGATGGTGGTCTTCTCGGGGTCCAGGATCTTCATGGCCTGGCTCACGTAGGTCTCGGCGTTGGCCTCGATCTGCTCCTGCGAAAGCTGCGGACGCGTGGAGTTCTTGCCCGAGGGGTCGCCGATCAGCGCGGTACCGTTGCCGATGATGAGGGTGACGTTGTGGCCCAGGTCCTGGAACTGACGCATCTTGCGCAGCGGCACGGCGTGGCCCAGGTGCAGGTCGGGGCTGGTGGGGTCGACGCCGAGCTTGATGTTGAGGGGCTCGCCCTTCTCAAGCTTCTTGCGAAGGTCGGCCTCGGGAACGATCTGCGCGGCGCCCGAGGTGATGATACGCATTTGCTCGTCAACAGACAGCATTGGGTATCCTCCTTTTGCTATAGCACCCTCGCCGAAAACGGCGGTGCTGGAAGTCCATAAACTCTCATATGATAACAAACTGACGCGACGCAGCACCTACGACAGGAAAATCCTCGTCCTGCCGCATGCGTCGATGGCAACTGGCAGACGTGTACCGTCACGCTCGACCAGATAGCGTACCTGCCGACGACGCAAACAGTCGCGGCAACAGACCCGCCCCGTCGCATCGGTGGCGCAGACGCCCTCGGCGGTCAGCAGGCAGTGCTCGCACACCATAAGCTCGGGACGGTCGGCGTCGACCGGACCCAAGACGCCGGGTTCAGCAGCCAGTTCGGCAATACGCTCCGCATCATTGCCGAGCAACTCGGCCGGCAAGTACACCCGCCCCGCACCGAGTCCGCGCAGCCAGGTAAGCGTGGCCCGATTCGCGCAGAACACCGGCGCCGCCACGTCAAACGTCACGCCCAGCTCGCGAGCGATCACCACCTGTCCTAGGTTGCGGCAGACGACGCGCCCGGCACGCTGCATCAGTGAGCGGGTCCGGTCAGCGTCACCCGTGCGGCACACCTCGTCAAGCACCACAACGGCGTCGGACAAATCGAGCTCTCCGCGCGGGTCGGCATCCATCAGCTGCCAAGCAAAAACCATGCGAGCGGGAACCGCGCACTCCACCAACTCCGTCGACGCACCGCCATCCACCACAACGTCCTCAAAGGGCAGTACCTCAACGGCACGTGCAACGGGCGCAATCGCATCCGCCTCGGCCCGCATGCGCTCCAACACCGCCGCCGTCTGATCCAACACGCCGGCGCTGCGAATCAGGTATACCTCGCAGCCCGTGTCCACCTTACGCTTGCAATGCACGACGACGCGCTTCCCCGCTGCGGCATCCACCGGGCAGGGCACCTGCGGCCAGCGCTTGGGCACATCGGGACGCGCGTCGACACCCGGATAAAACCGGATCTCGAGCGTGTCACCCGCCGCCACGGCGGCGTCGAGCTCAACGGTCACCTCTTCGTGGCCCACAGCGACCAAACGCCCCACGCGCACGCCCTGGTTAATTGCGCGCTCAAAGCTCATCAGCTCGGCACCCGAACGCCCTCGCAGGTACGCATCGGTAAACCCACGGTTAAACGACCTCCCCAGCTCGCGTTCAAGCTCTTCCACGGCATCGGGGTCCCACGCGCCGTCGCGCAGCATATCGAGTGCCCGGCGCCACACCCGCACCACGTTGAATACGTAATCGGGGTTCTTCATGCGCCCCTCGATCTTGAGCGACGCCACGCCGGCATCTACAAGCTCGGGCAGATGCGCAATACCCAGATAGTCACGCGGACACAGCAGGCGATCTCCCTCGACGGCGACAACGCTCTGTCCAGCCTCGTCCACCAGGTCGTACGCCAGACGGCACGGCTGCGTGCAGTCGCCGCGCATCGCCGAGCGCCCACGCCGCAGGGCCGAGAACTCGCACGCCCCCGAATAGCCGATGCAAATCGCACCGTGGCAGAATACCTCGATGGGCACGCCCGTGGCACATAGCGCCGCAATCTCGTCGACCGTCAGCTCGCGTGCCGTCGTCACGCGCTCGACCCCCAGCCCATCGGCGGCAAGCCGCACGGCGCCTTCGCTATGAGCGCCCGCCTGCGTGGACAGGTGAATCTCGACCCCGGGAATCGCCGCGCGCAGCGCGCAGGCCAACCCGGCATCGGCGACAATCAAAGCATCGGCGCCCAGCTCCAGCGCATGAGCTCCCAACGCCACCGCGTCGGATAACTCATCGTCAAACACGAACACGTTGAGCGTCACGTACACGCGCACGCCATGGGCATGCGCCACGGCACAGCCGCGCGCAAACTCGTCATCCGTAAAGCCATGCGCGCTCACGCGGGCGTTAAAGCCGCCCAACCCCGCATAGATGGCATCGGCACCCGCGGCGATGGCCGCAAGCATCTGGTCGAGTCCGCCCGCCGGCGCCAGCAGCTCGGGCACCACCGCACCGGCAGCATTCAATCCAGTCTCGTATTGTCCGCTCGGCCCCATCGCCCGAATCGCCATCGACAAACTCCTTACCAAGGTATGCATTCACTCTGAAAAATGCCGTCTTCCAGCATACACGAGGCCTCGCGCGCCCCGTTTGGTTTATCGTGTAATAACTTATGTCCATCCTGCCCCGACGGCACATCCACCGTCCGGCACGACATACCTGGAGGTCAATATATGGGTCCTCGCCAACGACAGAGACGCAGCCGTTCAAAGACGCATGCCCTGCCCATAATCCTGCTCTCGTTTTTGGGCTTTCTGCTGATTGCGGGCGTGGCGTTTGGCATCGGCATGGTCGGCAACGTCAACCGCTGGCTGTCCGATCTGCCCGACTACACCGACGCCAACGCGTATCTGGTGAGCGAGCCCACCGAGATCGTCGACTGCAACGGCAACAAGATCGCGAGCTTCTACACGCAAAACCGCAAGTCCATCACCAAGGACGAGGTCTCCCCCTACGTGCTGCAGGGCACCGTTGACGTCGAGGACGAGCGCTTCTACGAGCACGGCGGTATCGACCTGTGGGGTATCGCGCGTGCTGCGGTGGCAACCCTCGGCGGCGGGCACGAAGGCGCCTCGACTATCACCCAGCAGCTGGTGCGCAACACCATCCTGCAGGAGGAGCAGTTCGACTCGACCATCGAGCGTAAGGTGCGCGAGGCCTACATCGCCGTCAAGATGGAGGATATGTACTCCAAAGACGAGATCCTCATGATGTACCTCAACACCATCTATTACGGCCACGGCGCCTACGGTATTGAGGCCGCAGCCGAGACCTATCTGTCCAAGAGCGCCGCCGACCTCACCCTGAGCGAGGCCGCGCTGCTCATCGGCCTTCCCAACTCGCCCTCGCAGTACGACCCCACGGTCAACCCCGACCTGGCGCTGTCCCGTCGCAACAAGGTCCTCGACAACATGTTGCGTCTGGGCCACATCACCCAGGAGGAGCACGATGCCGCACAGGCCGAGCCCATCACCCTCAATGTGACCGAAATCTCGGGCAGCGGCGTCGACGTATACTCGCAGCCCTACTTTGTCGCCTATGTCAAGCAGCTGCTGGAGCAGGAGTTCTCGACCGACGTGCTCTTTAAGGGCGGCCTGACCGTCAAGACCACCATCGACCCCACGATGCAGCAGGTGGCAGAGAATGCCGTTCGCGAGCAGCTCGACACGCTCTCGCTCGACGGCCTGGACATGGGCATGGTCGTCGTCGACCCCAAGACCGGCTACATCAAGTGCATGGTGGGCGGCTACGACTACAACGCCGACGAGAACCACGTAAACCATGCCACGGCCAAGCGTCCCGTCGGCTCCACCTTTAAGGCCTTTACGCTAGCAACCGCCATCCAAAACGGCATGAACCCCAACGTCACCCTCAACTGCAACTCGCCGCTCAAGGCCAAGGGCACCACGACCGAGGTCCAAAACTACGCCAACCATAGCTATGGCAACATCACGCTTAAGCAGGCAACGGCATACTCCTCCAACACCGGCTACATCCAGGTGGCAGAAGCCGTCGGCAACAGCAAGATCATCTCGCTCGTCAAAAAGCTCGGCATCGATCCCGCCAAGGACAACATCGAGGACGTTCCCGTCATGACGCTCGGCACCGGCTCGATCTCGCCGCTCGAGATGGCTGCCGCCTACGCGACGTTTGCCAACGGCGGCTACTATCGCCAGCCGATCGCCATCACCGAGATTGACTCTCGTACCGGTTCGGTGCTGTACCAGCACACCGACAATCCCTCACAGGTGCTCACCGAGGGCGAGGCCGCCGCGGTCACCGATGTTCTGTCCGGCGTCATGCAGGGCAGCGGTACGGGTGCTGCCGGCGCCTTGAGCGTCAACCAGCCCTATGCCGGCAAAACGGGCACCACCGACAACACCACCAACCTGTGGTTCTGCGGCTATACCCCGCAGCTGGCGTGCGCCCTGTGGACCGGCTATTCCGCAGGTGAGATCCCCATCCAAAAATACGGCACGGACCTGCTGGGCGACAGCACCAACCTGCCTGTCTTTAAGCGGTTTATGAACACCGTTCTGACCGGTACCGAGCGCGAGGAGTTTGCGACCGGAACGGCGCCCACCTACAAGAACAACAGCGTCTGGAAGTTCTACGGCACCAACAACGCCAAGAAGACGGAGAACGACGACAAGGACGAGAACGAGGACGAAGAGGAAACTACCACAACGACTACCACGACGACCACGACCACCGAGACCACGGGTGGCGACACCACCGGCGGCACCGGTACGACCGGTGGCTCGACGGGCGGCTCAACTGGTGGTTCGACCGGCGGCGATGGCGGCACGCCTACGCCTACGCCTACGCCTACGCCCACTCCCGACCCCTCGCCCACGCCTGACGATACGGTCGGCTAGAAATCATCCGGCCATAAGCAACAAGGCCCCCGAGCAGCTTATTAAACTGCTCGGGGGCCTTTTAGTTTAAAGCGACCTGGTGGGCGGTCTTTATACCGGCAAACAAAAAAAGGGGGTACCGACCAACGTCGATACCCCTTACAAGCCACTATGTCACGCACACAGTGCCGAGCGCACGACCCGCACGCCTACTTGCGAGAATTGCTCAGCTTATTGATCAGCGCCTCAAGACGCTCGCCGTCCTCGGCCGTCTGGGCAATAACCAAAATCGTATCGTTGCCGGCAAGCGAGCCAAGCACATCGGGCAACTCTGCCGCATCAACGGCGGCGGCGATGCCGGAAGCCGTGCCAGGCTGAGCCTTGATCATAACCAGATTATCGGTACGCAGAACGCCCGTAACGAGCTCGGAAACCATACGCTGCAGGTGCAGATCCTCTGCCAGAACATAGATGCCCTCAGGGAGCTTACGCAGCCCCATGTCGGCAATATCACGAGAGACAGTCGCCTGCGTGCAATCAAAACCCATAGCACGGAGCTCATCGACCAGCACGCGCTGCGTGCGGACGTCCTTATTGCGCACAATATCTCTAATGGCATCCTGGCGCCCATTGCGTTTTTTAGCCATACAAACCCTCACTCCAAAAGATGGCGGAGACAATCAATCAGTGATTGAATAGTTTAACGCTATTTGAAGGCTTTTGTGTATAAGAACGCATTTCGAAACAATTCTATGCAAGTTTGTTTCGAAATGAGCCGTTTAGGCGGTTTTTGCGCCCGTCCGGTTAAGAAAAGCTGCCAGATGCGTACACATCACGCAGCGCGCGGGCTTGGCGCTGGCGATCGGCCCAAACAACAGACCGAGCCCCCGATGGTTATCCTTGAGCGCGGCGACCATCTGACGGGTTCGAGGCGCATCGAGCATATCACGCATACGGGCGGAACGCTCGATTGAGGACACTCCATGCGGGCTCAGACACAAATTCTCGATGCAGGCGACCAGTCCGGCAAAGTAGAACTCTTGGGTTGCCAGCTTGAGCCGACCACCGCTATCTGCTTCCGAGAGTGAGTCCGCAAGCTCGTCGAGCGCTCGGGTATCATCGGATACCTTGGCATACATGGTGGGATCAAAGGCATCTGTAAGCTTAGGTGCCGCCGCGTGGAAACAAGCGTCGCCGCATCCGGAGACGCGCTGCGCCCGCGAGAGCGAGCACGCCATAAACCCAACTGTGCGAAACGCCTTGTCGTACAAAAGGCATGCCTCAAACAGCGGACGGCTATACATCACGCCAGAGGTCTGAACGACTAGGCCGCCTAAAATCAACTGGGACAGCCCGGTCACCATCGAAGACTTGTCTTCAATGACAATAGGGACAACATCCAAGACGCGCGAATGGCGCTCTCGATGTGCATCATAGCGGTCGAGCGACACCGTGGGGAACACTATGTCTGCCGCAGTATCGCACGCGATATCGACCATCTTGGAAAGGGACTGCGGAGCAAACCACTCATCGGCGTTCATAGCGATGATTTGAGAGCCGCGCGAGGCAGCAAAACCGGCACGAAGACAAGCGCCGCGCTTCGCGTCCTCGACGTCAATCAAATCAATATGGATGTCCCTGTCGGCAGCAACTTGAAGCGAATGGCGCACACCGGGCGCAGCATCGCGGCAGACAACGACAATCTGCAAATCGTAGAGGTCTTGGTTCTGGATACTCTCGAGCGCACGCATCGCATAGCTGGGCGAACCTTCTACCACAAGGATCACCGAAAGTCGCGGATGCGAGCCACGTCGAACCAAGTTATCCGTCCTCTCGACAGCAGTGAATCAAACTGTCGTTCATGGTACACCCCGGCAATAAAAGCAATGAGACACCAGTTGTATTGCACGCCAAGAACAGATGTTGCACACGCGCAGCCCACAGATGACAGGTGCCGACGCACGACGCGTCAAGCCCTCCCCTAGTCGAGCACGACAAGCTCGGCGGGATCGTAATCCACGCCCATAAACGTAAGGCCGCAGGCAGGAGCCGTGGGACCCGCAGCGATACGGTCGCAAGCATCGATGACCTCGCGCATCCACTCGGGTTCACGGCGATGCATGCCAATCTCGACAAGCGTGCCCACGATCGTGCGGACCATCGAATGCAGAAACGCATTGCCCTCGATGGTAAATGTCAGGATGTCCTCGCCAAACGCAACCTCATGGCCAAACTCGGCACGCATCACGCAGCGGTGCGTGGGCTTGCCCACGGCAGACGCCACCTTGCAAAAGCTCTTGAAGTCCTGCTCGCCCAGCAGCGCGGGACAGGCCGCAGACATCGCCTCAACATCCAATGGGTAGCGATGCCACCACACCGCACCGCGCGAAAGCACAGGGCGCGCATCTCGATCGGCAATACGGTACGTATACGTACGGGAACGCGCGTCAAAACGTGCAGAAAAGCCTTTACGGGCCCTGTAGACCTCGTTTATGGCGATATCTTTGGGCAGCAGGGCATCCATGGCCCTCAGCCACCTACGGCGCGTCAGGACAAACTCAGCGTCCGTTACGGGCACACTAATGTACTGCGCCACCGCATGCACGCCGGCATCGGTGCGCCCTGCGCACGTCAGGTCGATCGGACGGCGCAGGAGCGTCTCGATAGCGCGGCGCAGCTCGCCCGCAACCGTCGTCTGGCCAGGCTGCTCGGCAAAGCCGCTATAGGACGAGCCATCGTAGGCCACGCGGAAAACGAGTGTGGCGTCGAGCTCGGGAATCGAATTGAAATCAGACGGCGCGGTCATGGGCGCTCCCAACAAACAGGCAATGGCATTTCGACAAAAAAAGAGGGGTACGCGAACGTACCCCTCGAATATAGCCTATGCAGACGGATTGTCTACTCAGCGGTCTCCTCAGCAGGAGCCTCCTCGGCAACCTCGACCTTCTTGGGAGCAGCGGCCTTCTTGGGGGCCGGAGCAGCCTTCTTGGCCTTAGGCGTGCAAGGCTCGGTGACGAGCTCCATGATAACGATGGGAGCATTGTCGCCCTTACGGTTACCGAGCTTCATGATGCGGGTGTAACCGCCGTTGCGGTCCTGCCACATACCCTGGGCAGCCTTGTCGAAGATCTCGGCAACGAGCTGCTTATCGCCGAGCTTGGCGATAGCCAGACGACGAGAGTGCAGGTCGCCCTTCTTGGCCCAAGTGATGATCGGATCGACGACCGAACGCAGCGCCTTAGCGCGGGTCTCGGTGGTCTTGATGCGGTCGTTCTCGAAGAGGGCCTTAGCAAGGCTCTTCTTCATGGCCTTGGTGTGGCTCGCATCGGTGCCGAGCTTCAGGCCCTTCTTAACGTTGTGACGCATGGTCTAGTTTCTCCTCAAATATGCGAAGCATTAAGCCTTCAGGCTCAGGCCCATGGACTCAAGCTTGTCCTTCACTTCCTCGATCGACTTAACACCGAAGTTACGGATGTTGAGCAGATCGTTCTCCGAGAACTCAACGAGCTGACGGACCGAGTGAATGCTGGCGCGCTTAAGGCAGTTGTAGGAACGGACGGAAAGGTCCAGATCCTCGATCTGCTTGTCCAGCTCGGCGTTGTCGTTGGTGACCTCGGGAGCGAAGATCGAAGCCTCCTCCTCGACCTCGGGGGTCTCGGCAAGGTTCATAAAGGCGGCCATATGCTGGTTGATGATATTGGCAGCCTGGACCACGGCGTCGCGCGGGGCGATGGAGCCGTTGGTCTCGATCTCGAGGACAAGGCGGTCGTAGTCGGTGTGCTGACCGACACGGCAAGCCTCAACGAGCTTGGCGCAACGGGAAACCGGCGAGTACAGCGAGTCGACGTGGATCACACCGATGGGATCGTTGTCGCGCTTGTTGGCCTCGCCAGAAACATAGCCGCGGCCATAGCCGATGCGCATGCTCATGGTGAGATGGCCACCCTCGGTGAGCGTAGCAATGTGCTGCTCCGGGTTGACCAGCTCAAACTCGGACGGAATAAAGAAGTCCGCACCGGTGACCTCGCAGGGGCCGTCAACCGAGATGGTGGCGGTCGCCTCGTCGGTCGTGCCGAGAGCCCTGAAGACAAGACCCTTGACATTCAGGACGATGTCGGTGACATCCTCGACCATGTTAGGGATGGTCATGAACTCGTGCTGCGCACCATCGATCTGAATAGCCTCGACGGCGGCACCCTCGAGCGAGGACAGAAGAACGCGACGAAGGGAGTTACCCAGCGTATCGCCGTAACCACGCTCGAGCGGCTCGACGGAGACACGAGCAGACGTCTCGTTGATCTCTTCGACCTGAACCTGAGGCCTAATGAATTCTGACATGTATTACCTCCAGCCTCAGCAGCCCGGATGGACTACTTAGAGTAGAGCTCGACGATGAGCTGCTCGTTGATATCACCGCTGATCTGCTCGCGCGTCGGCAGAGCGAGCACGTTACCAGACAGCTTCTCGATATCGACCTCGAGCCAGCCAGGGACCTCAAAGCGCTCGGAGGAAATCAGGGCCTCCTTGATGGGGAGGAGGTCACGGAACTTCTCGCCGACAGCGACGACGTCGCCGGCCTTGACGCGGTAGGACGGGATGTCCACGCGCTTGCCGTTCACGGTGAAGTGACCGTGACGGACGGACTGACGAGCCTCTTTGCGGGTGCGGGCGAAGCCAAGACGGAAGACGACGTTGTCGAGGCGAGACTCAAGAATGATCATGAGGTTCTCACCGGTGACGCCGTTCATCTTACGGGCCTTGTTGAAGTAGCCGTGGAACTGCTTCTCCAGAACGCCATAAATGAACTTGACCTTCTGCTTCTCGCGCAGCTGCATGCCGTACTCAGATTCCTTGCGACGGCGCTTGGGCTGACGGATAGATTCCTTCTTGCTGCTGTAACCGAGCTCAGCGGGATCGATCCCGAGCTGACGGCAGCGCTTAAGAACAGGAGTCCTGTCGATTGCCATATTGATACGATCCTTTCAGTTACACGCGGCGACGCTTCTTGGGGCGGCAGCCGTTGTGCGGAATGGGGGTCTTGTCCTGGATGCTCGAGACCTCGAGGCCAGCAGCCTGGAGGGAGCGGATGGCGGTCTCACGACCGGAGCCGGGGCCCTTGACGAAGACGGAAACCTTCTTCATACCGTGCTCCATGGCCTGCTTGGCAGCAGCCTCGGCAGCCATCTGGGCAGCGAACGGCGTGGACTTACGGGAGCCCTTGAAGCCCACCTGGCCAGCCGACTTCCAGGAAATGACGTTGCCCTGGGGATCGGTGATCGAAACGATCGTGTTGTTGAACGTAGAACGAATGTGAGCCTGGCCCACGGAAATGTTCTTACGGTCCGCGCGCTTCAGACGGGCAGCGCGAACGTTCTTCTTAGCAGTAGCCATCTATCTAGCGCTCCTTATTTCTTCTTCTTAGCACCGATCTGACGCTTCGGGCCCTTGCGGGTACGAGCGTTAGTGTGGGTGCGCTGGCCGCGGACCGGGAGGCCCTTGCGGTGACGAAGGCCGCGGTTGCAGCCGATGTCCATAAGGCGCTTGACGTTCTGGTTGCGCTCACGGCGGAGGTCGCCCTCAACCATGATCTGGTTCTTATCGATATAATCGCGGATGGCGTTAACCTCATCCTCGGTGAGGTCCTTAACGCGCGTATCCACGTTAACGTTGCACTCGACGCAAATCTTCGTCGCAGTGGTGCGGCCGATGCCGTAAATGTAGGTCAGACCGATCTCAACGCGCTTCTCACGCGGGAGGTCGACACCATTAATACGGGCCAACGTAGTCTCCTCTCTTAACCCTGACGCTGCTTATGACGGGGGTTCTCGCAAATGACGAGGACCTTGCCATGGCGCCTAATGATTTTGCACTTATCGCACATCTTCTTGACCGAAGGACGTACCTTCATCGTTCTTCCTTTCGGTAGCGCTCAAACTACTTCCCTACTATCTACTCGCCCAGCCGCAGGCGTTTAAAACTATGGCTGGTCTTCACACACAATCCGACCGTAGGTTGAGCTAAGCCTGCAGTCGGAAATGGAGTGCGTGTATGCGTGCCGCTATTTGTAGCGATAGGTGATGCGGCCGCGGGTCAGATCGTACGGGGAAAGCTCCACGACAACCCTGTCACCGGGGAGAATACGGATGTAATTCATTCGGATCTTGCCAGAAATGTTGCACAGAACCGAATGACCGTTCTCGAGCTCGACCTTAAACA
The DNA here is from genome assembly GCF_040092305.1 of Collinsella sp. CLA-ER-H6. Classification (NCBI taxonomy): domain Bacteria; kingdom Bacillati; phylum Actinomycetota; class Coriobacteriia; order Coriobacteriales; family Coriobacteriaceae; genus Collinsella; species Collinsella sp. CLA-ER-H6. The sequence goes on along the minus strand of NZ_JBBNLS010000005.1, from coordinate 116,668 downwards.
TGGCGTTGGGCAACGGTTCCTTTACCGTACCCTCGAGCTCAATTGCGTCTTCCTTCTTCACAAGCAATCATCTTTCTCTAGAAAACGACAGCGATTGAGTATTCTACAACACGTATGCACGCATCGTAATAACTTCGTAATGGCTCCACAACTAAGTGGGACTTATTACATTTGAAATGTTGAGGCGTGCATTTGACGCAAGCCCTACATTTCACCGCCTTGCAAGGAACACCAGGAACCCTGGGCATCCGTGGTGAGAATCACCGGGCCGTCATTGGTGATGGCGACGGTGTTCTCGTAGTGCGCGGCGGGCAGGTGATCGTTGGTCGTAACAATCCAACCGTCGGAGCCCGTGCTCACATGGCTGGAACCCATCGTAACCATCGGCTCGATGGCAATGACCATGCCGGCCTGGAGGCGAACGCCCCTCCCCTTCTTTCCATAGTTAGGAACATTGGGGTCCTCGTGCATCACGCGGCCAATGCCATGGCCAACATAATCACGAAGCACGCCGTAACCGTGAGACTCGGCGAGGGACTGAACGGCATAACCGACGTCCCCGATATGGTTACCGGGAACAGCCTGCTCGATGGCAGCCTTAAGGCAATCGTGCGTGACCTCGCACAAAGCCTTGGCTTCGGGCGTGGGGGTGCCGACGAAAAACGTCCAAGCGTTATCGCCGGCCCAACCGTCGACAACGGCTCCCGTATCGATGGAGATGATATCGCCATCGCGCAGGATCATGTCGGGGTTGGGAATACCGTGGACCACGGCATCGTTGATCGATGCGCAAATGGTCCCCGGGAACCCGCCGTAACCCTTAAAGGCCGGGGTGCCGCCATGCATGCGGATAATCTGCTCCGCGAGCTGATCGAGCTCAAAGGTGGAAACGCCGGGGCGCACCATGGCTCCAACGTGGCGGAGCGCCATCTTAGATAGCGCTCCTGCCTTCTTCATCTGCTCGATTTGCGTTGCAGACTTAATCTTGATCATAGACCGAGAGCCTCTTTGACATCCCCGTACACGGTCTCGCGAGCCTGGTCACCGTTGACCGACTTGAGCAGACCCTGGCCACGATAGTAGTCGACGAGCGGGCTCGTGGACTTCTCGTAGACGTCGAGACGGTTCTTGATGGTCTCGGGCTTGTCGTCGTCGCGCTGATACATCTCGCCGCCACACTTGGGGCAGGTAGCATCGGCAGCGGTGCCGGTGTAACCGCATGCGCGGCAGGTGCGACGCGAAGACAGACGATCGATAATGACCTCGGGGGCCACATCGACCAGAAGGGCGCAGTCGATCTCGCGACCCATGGCGGAGAGCTCGGAATCGAGCGTCACAGCCTGGGCGGTGTTGCGCGGGAAGCCGTCGAGGATGAAGCCCTGCTGGGCGTCATCGGCGGCAAGGCGCTCCTTGACAAGGTCGATCACGAGCTGGTCGGGAACGAGCTCGCCAGCGTCCATGTACTTCTTAGCCTGAATACCAAGCTCGGTGCCACCCTTGACGGCAGCACGCAGCAGGTCGCCCGTGGAAATGTGGGCGACGCCAAACTCGGCGACGAGCTCCTGTGCGACGGTGCCCTTACCGGCACCCGGAGCTCCGAGCAATACGAGGTTCATGAGCAATCCTCCTCTAGCCTATTTAAAGAATCCATCGTAATCATACATCTTGATCTGGCCTTCGAGCTTATCGACCGTGTCAAGCACGACGCCGACCATGATGAGGATGGACGTGCCGCCAAATGCCTGGATCAGATGGTTACCCGTGAAGGAGAAGATGATCGAAGGCACGATGGCGATGAGCGCCAAAAAGACAGCGCTGGGAAGCGTGATCTTGTTGAGCGCGTTCTTGATGTAGGCCGCGGTAGCCCTACCCGGACGGACGCCCGGAATAAAGCCGCCCTGCTTCTTAAGGTTATCGGCCGTGTCATCGGGGTTGAACACCATGGAGGTGTAGAAGTACGCGAAGAACACGATGAGGACAACGTTAAGCACCCAGTTGAGCCAACCGGTCGAAAGCGCGGAGGCAACTGCCTGAATCCAGCCGATGCCGGGGAAGAACACGGCAATCTGAGCCGGGAAGTACAGCAGCGCCGAAGCGAAGATGATCGGCACGACACCCGCGGTGTTGACCTTGATGGGCAGGTAGGTGGTCTGGCCACCCATCATGCGACGGCCCACGACGCGCTTAGCGTAGGAGACCGGGATGCGGCGCTGGCCGCGCTCAAGGAAAACAATCAGCGGGATAACCAGCAGGATGATGGCGCAGATGATCACCATGGTGATGATGCCACCGGCATTGCCCTCGGTGCTGGAGAAGATAGCCTGCGGCAGACCGGCCATGATGTTCGCGAAGATGATCAGCGACATGCCATTGCCGATACCGCGCTGGGTGATGAGCTCACCAATCCACATGATCAGCATGGCGCCCGCGGTGAGCGTACCGACGATCATGAGGTCGAAGATGATCTCGGGAGCGCCGGCGCCATTGAAGCTGATGCCGAAGCTCTTAAAGAGGAAGAGGTAACCAACGGAGTTGAGGATTGCCAGAGCCAGGGTGAGGTAACGCGAATACTGCGTAATCTTGGTCTGACCGACCTCGCCCTCGCGGGCAAGCTCATGCAGGGAAGGCACGACGGCCTGGAGCATCTGGAGGATGATCGAGCTGGTGATGTAAGGCATGATGCCCAGCGAAAACACCGACACATAGCTCAACGCGCCGCCAGAGAAAAGATTCAGGAGGGCCATAGCACCTGCGGCGACCGAATTGTTATCGGTCGAGAAAAGGCCCAGCATCCCCTGGAAGGGAATGCCGGGCACAGGAACGTGCGCACCAATGCGGTACACGACGAGCATAGCTATGGTAAAAAGAATCTTTTCGCGCAATTCTTTGATGCGGAAAGCATTCTTAAGACCATTTAGCACGGCAGCTCGACCTTTCCGCCGGCGGCCTCGATCTTGGCCTGCGCAGAAGCGCTGACCTTGTCGACCTTGACCGTGAACTTCTTGGTGAGCTCACCATTGCCGAGCACCTTGACGGGCTCGAACTCGCTCTTGGTGATGCGAGCGGCCTTAAGAGCGGCACCGTCGATCACAGCGCCGTCCTCGAACTTACGCTCGAGACGCTCAACGTTAACAGCGGTGTACTCGATACGACGGGGGTTGCGGAAGCCCGGAAGCTTGGGCAGGCGCATAGCCAGCGGAGTCTGGCCACCCTCGAAGCCGGCACCCTTGGTGCCACCAGAGCGGGAACCCTGGCCCTTCTGGCCGCGGCCAGAAGTGGTGCCGTGACCCGAAGAATTGCCACGGCCGACGCGCTTGCGGTTCTTGGTGGAACCGGGCGCGGGAGTAAGATCGTGAAGCTGCATTTGCTACTCCTCTACAATCTCGACAAGGTGCTTGACCTTGAAGATCATGCCGCGGACGGACTCGTTGTCAGCAATCTCGCGAACCTCGCGGATCCTGTGGAGACCGAGGGCACGGACAGTACGGACCTGGTCCTGCTTGCAACCGTTGGTGCTGCGGACCTGCTTGATCTTGATGGTGTCAGCCATGCTTAGTTCTCCTTACCGACGAACATCTCGGAGACCGTCAGGCCACGGCGAGCCGCGACGTCCTCAGGGCTGGAGAGCTCCTTGAGGCCCTCGACGGCAGCCTTGATGATGTTGAGGCCGTTGTCGGTACCGAGGGACTTGGACAGGACGTTCTTGATGCCAGCAAGCTCAAAGAGGGGACGCACAGCGCCGCCGGCGATAACGCCGGTACCCTCGACAGCGGGCTTAATGATGATGCGGCCGGCACCAAAGTGGCCGAGAACCTCGTGCGGGATGGTGCCCTGCTCGGTCACCGGCACGTGGAACATGTTCTTCTTGGCATCGAGAGATGCCTTGGAGATGGCCATGGGCACCTCAGCGGACTTGCCCATGCCAACGCCGACGTTGCCCTTGCCGTCGCCAACGACGACGAGAGCGACGAGGCTCATGCGACGACCACCCTTGACGGTCTTCGACACGCGGTTGATGTAAACGACGCGCTCCTCGAACTCGGAGGCCTCGCGCTGCTGCTTCTGATTACGAGCCATGTGCTACATACCTCCTAGAACTCGAGACCGGCGGCACGAGCACCGTCGGCGAGGGCCTTGACGCGGCCATGGTAGATACGGCCACCGCGATCGAAGGCGACCTTGGTGATGCCGGCCTCGATGGCGCGCTTGCCAACGAGCTGACCGACCTTCTCCGCAGCCTCCTTGTTCGAGGTGTGGGTGCCCTTGAACTCGGCCTCGAGGGTCGAGGCAGAGACGAGCGTCAGGCTGGAGCCCTTGCTGTCGTCGATGATCTGGGCATAGATGTTGGCGTTAGTACGGGTCACGCGAAGACGCGGACGCTCGGAGGTACCCGAGACCTTGCCGCGAACACGACGCTGACGACGCTTGAGGCCTTCCAGCTTCGCCTTATGCTTGTTCATACGTAAACTCCTAAAAAGGTTGATCTTGCCAGCACCTGACGGGGTGCTGGTCTTATGCGAGTGAGTCGGTTATGACTACTTGGCGGCCTTACCCAGCTTGCGGCGGATGTGCTCGCCAACGTAGTGGATACCCTTGCCCTTGTAAGGCTCGGGAGGACGATGGCCGCGGATCTCAGCGGCGATCTGACCGACCTGCTGCTTGTTGATACCCTTGACGTTCACGTGGGTGTTGTCGGGAACCTCGAAGGTGATGCCCTCGGGAGCCTCGACGATCACGGGGTGCGAGAAGCCCAGGGAGAACTCGAGGTTCTTACCCTTCTGCTGCACGCGGTAACCGACGCCGGCGAGCTCGAGCTTCTTCTCGAAGCCCTCGGAAACGCCAACAACCATGTTGTGGATGAGGGCGCGGGTGAGGCCGTGGCGGGCACGGGTCTCACGCTCGTCGTCGGGACGGGAAACGGTGAGGACGTTGTCCTCGACGTTGATAGCGAGCTTCTCAAAGACATCGAGCTCGAGCTGGCCCTTGGGGCCCTTGACGACAACGTTGTTGCCGTTGACTGCCACTTCGACTCCGGCGGGAATCTGGACAGGCTTATTACCGATACGAGACACGGTGATCTCCTTTCCTTCTACCTACCGAGCGAATTACCAGACGTAAGCGATGATCTCGCCGCCGACGTTGTGCTTGCGAGCATCGCGGTCGGTCATGACGCCATGGCTGGTGGAAATAATGGCGGTACCAAGGCCACCGCGGACGCGGGGCATGTCGGCAACGCCGGTGTACTTACGCAGGCCCGGCTTGGAAATGCGGCGGATGCCGTTGATGACCTTAGCCTTCTTGGGACCATACTTAAGCGTGATGTGCAGAGTCTTCTGGGGAACGGTGTCCTCGACATCGTAGCCCTCGATGTAGCCCTCCTCGTGCAGAACACGAGCGATCTCGACGAGCTTCTTGCTGCTCGGCATGGAGACCGTGGCCTTGTTCACAGAGTTAGCGTTACGGATGCGCGTAAGCATATCTGCGATCGGGTCTGTAAGGTTCATACAGATTCTCCTTCGTTCTTGATGAACACGTGCTCTTGGTTCTTCGCCGCCCTTAACGGCAAAGCCTTTTTAGCGCGTTTTCCCTGTTCCAAACTGATGCTTGAAACGCTGGTAGTGACTTACCAGCTGGCCTTCTTAACGCCGGGAAGCTCGCCCTTGAGTGCAAGCTCGCGGAAGCAGACACGGCACAGGCCGAACTTGCGGTACACAGAGTGCGGACGGCCGCAGCGCTGGCAGCGCGTGTACTCACGAGTAGAGAACTTCTGCTTGCGATTGCACTTGACGATCATCGATGTCTTAGCCACTTATATCCTCCTCACATAGAGTATTGTTCGCCCCAAGCGCCGCCCCCTTGTGGGAACGGCGCTTACAGGGCAGGTGAACCTATTTCTTGAACGGGAAACCGAAGGCGTCCAGAAGGGCCTTGGCCTCCTCATCGGTATTGGCGGTGGTCACGAAGGTGATGTCCATACCACGCTGGTGATCGACGGAGTCGAAGTCGATCTCGGGGAAGATGAGCTGCTCGGTGACGCCCATGGAGAAGTTACCACGGCCGTCGAAGCTCTTGGCGGAGATGCCGCGGAAGTCGCGGATACGGGGGATCGCGACGGAGGTCAGACGATCGAAGAACTCCCACATACGGTCGCCACGCAGGGTAACCTTGCAGCCGATCGGCATACCAGCGCGCAGGCGGAAGGTAGCGATGGACTTGCGGGCACGGGTGATCATCGGCTGCTGGCCGGTGATGGCGCGCAGGTCGCGCACGGCACCGTCGATGGCCTTGGAATCGGTAGCGGCCTCGCCGACACCCATGTTCACGACGATCTTCTCAAACTTGGGGATCATCATGACGTTCTCGTACTGGAACTTGTCCTGAAGCTGCTGCTTGACCTCGTTGTTGTACTTGGTCTTCAGACGCGGCACATACTTCTCTTCTGCCATTGTTCACTCCTTCTTGGGGTTTTAAGCACGGGGCGTGGCCACGATGGGTTGTCCTCGTGCCTCCTGGCTGCATCCGCGCCGCTCATGGCATTTTGCGGTTTGGACTCGACGCAGCAGGAGCCGACAAAACAATCGGTACTATACGCGTATTGGGTGCGTATTTCCAGAAAAACCTCGTCTGCCTGCACAACTCCACAACTCCCCCGCACAAATGGGTCCCAAAAAGCAGTTGCGGTGAAATAGGGACTGTTTGGCGGCCTAACAGGCTTAAACAGTCCGTATTTCACCGCAACTTATTGGTGGGGATGCGATTAGCGCTTGCGGGGGACGAGTTTGGTGCGGCGCAGGTGGATCATCTCGGCGGCGATGGAGATGGCGATCTCCTCGGGGTCCTCGGCCTCGATGGCAACGCCGATCGGAAGGTGCAGCTCGTCGATCTGGTCCTGTGTAAAGCCTTCCTGCTCCAGGCGGGCACGCACAAAGGCCGTCTTGCGGCGCGAACCCAGACAGCCCAGGTAGGCAGGCTTGGCGTGCATGGCCTGAATCACCACGTCGATATCGGACTTGTGACCCGCCGTGGCCACGACCACCAAGTCGCGCGGGCCGATGGGGCACTGCTTGCTCAGGTTCTTGTAGTCGACCAGACGACGGTCGTAGACACCGGGCACCCAATCGGGGGTCAGCGTGCCGGGACGGTCGTCGCACGTCACGACGGCAAAGCCCGCCGCCGTGAGCACCCGCGCCGTCGCGGCGCCCACGTGGCCGCAGCCAAAGATGTAGGTCAGGCCCTCGGGGCAGAGCGTCTCGATGTGCGCCGCGGGAATCTCAGAGGCCGCGTTGGTGTAGGTGACCTTACTCCCCTCCTCCACCAGCGAAAGCCCGGGACAGCCCGCAATGGTATGGCGCGATGCCTCGCCATGGTACTCGGCCACATCGCCCTCGAGCGCGCTCGCGATAAACGGCTCAAAGTCGATGACGAAGTCGCCGATGCGCCGATAGACCAAGACGTCGGCAATTTCCTGGAACAACGGTGCCTGGGTCGCATCCAGATGCAGATAGCACAGGCAAATGGCTCCGCCGCAGATCATGCCGGTATCGGAGTTCTCGCCGCCCATGGTGTAGCGGACCAGACGCGACTGTCCCGCGCTCAGGAGTTCGCGCGCCTCATCCAGCGCAAAGAGCTCAATCTTGCCGCCGCCGATAGTGCCCGCCTGGCTGCCATCGGCAAAGACGGCCATCCATGCGCCCACACCGCGCGGTGACGACCCCGCCGTGCCGGCCACGACCGCCAGCTCGCACGTCTCGCCAGCACGCAGGGCGGCAAGCGCCGCATTCACAACATCGAGCTTTTCCATTGCCGCCTTCTATCCTCTAAAGATATCGGTGAGCATAGCGAGTGCCTCGAGCACGCCGCCGCCGACCGACGTCGCCTTGTCCGAAATGTAGTTGATATAGCTGGCATCGCCGCGCGGATCGACATCGGCGCATTTAAAGCCCTCAGTCACCTGCACGCCGTTCGCCAAAAGCCCGCGCAGGCAGCCATCGATCTGTGTGCACATGGGCGTATCGTCCGCGTAGCCAATCACGTCTCCGGCGCTCACGATGTCGCCGATTGCGCGGTCGGACCGAAACACGCCGGCGGCGGGGCTGTGGATAACGCGCTCCTTGCCATAGCCGGCGATCACGCCCGGCACGCCCGTGTTGGGCTGGGGCGAGCCCTGGGTAATGACACGGCCCAAAAAATGCCCGCGCATGGTCTCGACCACGGCGTCGCAATCGACCGGCGCGGTAAAGCCCGGCCCCACGGCGATGACGGTAGGCGCCATGTCGCGCGTGGTGCCCAGGTTGCGCTTGGCCAGAATCGCGTCGACCACAGCCGCGGGTTTAAGCTCATCGAGCATCTTGGCCTGAGGGTCCACCACGACGGCAACATCCCCCGCTTGGGTAATCTCGAGCGCCTCTGCCGGCGTCTGCGCCAAGCGAGCGCGAATGCCCTCGACCTGGACCTCGCCCAGGCGAATAGCCTCGCAAAAACTGATTGTGCGGCGGATGCACGTGGGAACCGCGATATCGGCCATAACGACCGACACGCCGGCGCGCACCAAGCGAGCGGCGACACCCGTGGCGATATCGCCGGCGCCGCGAACATAAACGAGCATTCCCGGGGCACCTCCCTGTGCTACGGTTTGAGCAGAGCAAAAGCGGTTCGACCGCTACTCTGATGATTATTTATTATCACAGTATTATACGGCGGTGAACAGATGGAAACGGTTAGCGGCAATCTTGCCTCGGCGCTCAGGATCGAGCCGGGCATTACCGCGATTATCGGCAGCGGCGGCAAGTCGACGTTGCTCAAAACGCTGGGTCTTGAGCTCATGCGCGCTGGCGGCCGCGTGCTCCTCTGCACCACCACGCATATGCTTCCCGTTGCCGGCGTGCCATGGGACGGGTCGAATCGTCGCCTGGACGCCGCGCCTTGGAAGCCGGGCGCCTCACATGCTCCCGGCTGCACCTGCGAGGCCTGCGCGGGCCCTGCGCGCGGAAGCATCTGCCAAGCGGGTGTTCTGGACCCGGAGACAGGCAAGCTCTCCTCCCCCGCCGAGCCGCTCGGCGAGCTGGCACAGCGCTTTGACTACGTCCTGGCCGAGGCGGACGGCAGCAAGCGGCTCCCGCTCAAGGCCCACGCCGCCTGGGAGCCGGTGATTCCCTCTGGCACGGCCAACATCGTCTGGATCGTCGGCGCCTCGGGGCTCAGCAAGCCCATCAACGAAGCCGTCCACCGCCCCGAGCTCTTTTGCGAGCGTTGCGGCTGCGAGCCCACCGACACTGCCACCCCAGAGCGCGTCGCCATGGTGCTCAATGCCGAGCTGCAGATGCTGAACCTCAACAATGCCCGCATCATGCTCAACCAAGTCGACACGCTTGCCGACCCCACGATGGCCGACCGCTTCGAGGCAGCCCTCGACCGCCCCCTCATCGCCACCAGCCTCAAGTAGCCGGCCCCATCTCCTCAGTTGCGGTGAAATACGGACTGTTTGGCCGCACGACGGCCGCAAACAGTCCGTATTTCACCGCAACTGAGGAGGGGACACGGCATCTTTGCTGCTAGCGGGGGACGTAGCGGCCGGGCTGGGCTCCGGTGGGCTCGCCGTCGCGTGCCGCCAGCACGCCGTTCACAAACACGGCCTTGGCGCGGCCATGTGCCTCAAAGCCCTCGAGCGGCGTGTAGTCCACGGCCTGGTGCTGTGTCGCGGCGCTGATCGTCCAACGCGCGCAAGGATCCCACACACACACGTCGGCATCGGCACCCTCGGCAAGACAGCCCTTGCGCGGGTACATGCCAAACACGCGCGCCGGGTTCTCGCTCATCAGGCGGCAGAGGTCCTCGGGGCCCAGTTGCCCCTCAAAGCTCGTGGCGATCGCGACGGGACGATGCTCCACGCCGGGCCCGCCGTTGGGAATCGCGCGGAAATCGTCGCGCCCGCGGTCCTTTTGCCCGTGCAGGTTAAAGCTGCAGTGGTCGGTTGCAATAGTATCGATCTCGCCAGCCACAAGCGCCTCGCGCAACGCGGCACGGTCACCGGCATGGCGCAGCGGCGGGCTCATCACGTACTTGGCGCCCGCAAAGCCGTCCTCGCCCTGCTCCAGATAGCAGGTGTCGTCGAGCATCAGATACTGGGGGCATGTCTCGACATAGATGTTCTTCTGCCCGCGCGCTTTGGCAGCGCGAATGGCCTCGAGCCCCAGCTTGGTCGAAAGGTGCACCACGTTGACCGGAGCGTCCCCGGCCAAGTGCGCCAGATACAGCAGGCGGCTCACGGCCTCGGCCTCACACACGTCCGGACGGCTGAGCGCATGCCCCTCGGGTCCATGAATCCCCTGCTCGTACACGCGCTTCTGAAGTTCATTCACCAGCGTGCCGTTCTCGCAATGCACGCACAGGATACCGCCCAGGTGCTTGAGCTCCTCCAGCACCTCGAGTGTCTCGGCATCGTCCAAGCGCAGGTGGTCGTAGGCAAAGTAGGTCTTAAACGACGAAACGCCCGCCTCGCGCATAGCCGCGAGATCGGCGCGGTTGCGCTCATTCCACTCGGCGAGTGCCATATGAAAAGCGTAGTTTGCCGTGCAGGTGCCGTCGGCGCGGTGGTGCCACTCGGCAAGGGCATCGGGCATGGTCACGCCGCGGTCGGCCGTGGCGTAGTCCACGATGGTCGTGGTGCCACCGCAGGCAGCCGCGCGCGTGCCGGTCTCAAAGCTATCGGCTGTCCAATCCATGCCGGTCCAGCACTGCATGTGCGTGTGGCCGTCGATAAAGCCGGGGAACACCCAGCAGCCCGCGGCATCCTCGACGGTATCGCCCTCGGCCGGCTCAATCGCCGCGGCAATCCGCACAATCTTGTCGCCCTCCATGGCAAGATCGGCGCGGCGAAGCCCCTGTGGCGTCACGAGCGCGCCGTTTTTGATGATGATCATGTTGCTCCTTATCGATTCTTACACTTGGCCACGCGATCAAAATATGAGCAGGCCGCGATATGCTCCGCTATGCGTCGCTGTCCCTTGGCGGTATCGACATCCCACAGCTCATAGGCGCGCGCTTCGACCAGCGCAACGTCGACGCGGCCTTTGAGAATCGAGCCCCCGCCGTCCTTGCCCTCAAGACACATAAGTGCATCGAACAGTTCCGCCGGAAAGAGCACCGGGCTCGAAGGCTCACCGTTGCACGCCAAGCGCACCGGATGTTTGCGGCCACGCTCGTCAAACGCGCGAACCATGGCCTCAAAAGAATCCGAACTCACGAGCGGCTGGTCGCCCGGCAAAAAGAGGCAACCTTTCCAGTTGTGTTCGACTCCCCACGAAAGGCCCGCACGGACGCTTTCGCTGCGCAGCTCCCCATCGTGCAGCACGCACGGGCAATGCTTGTCCTCACAAATCTGGGCGACCTCGGGCCAACGCGTCGAAACCACGACGTCAAAGCCCCAGGGAACCGAATCGATGGTCCGGGCAATCAGCGGCTCGCCATAGATATCGGCAAGCATCTTGTTAGAGCCAAACCGCTTGCCCTCGCCCGAAGCCATAATGACGCATCCAAGTCTCATGGTGATACCTCCCCTGAAACCATCGTACCCATAACTCGCGCCGCGGGCATCCACATCGAAAGCGCTTATCCCGCACGCCCGCGATGTAAAAAAAGGGGCACCCCGCCGGTTGGCAGAGCGCCCCCTTTACATGGCTTACCTCAACCCGGCTTTAGGCCTGGAACCAACGGGCGGTGTTGCGCTCGTCGAGGGCCTTGAGGGTAGCGGCGGGATCGGCAACCTTCTGCAGGAACATCATGGCTGCGATGGCGTACGGCTTGTAGCTGGCCTCCTTGTACATGCCCACGCGGTGCATGTCGAAGACGTCGGCGTTGACCTCGCCGTGCTCACAGGAGACACCGGAGATGTCGGCGGGCAGCGGGTGCATAAAGATGGTGTCCTGGCCGTTGGCGGTCTTCTCCATGAGCTCGGTCGTGGAGCACCAGTCCTGATGTGTAGCGTTCTGAGCGAGCAGCTCCTTCTCGAGCGCAGCAATGCCGGCGTCGTCGCCCTCGGCGTACAGGTTGGTGCGCTTCTCCATGGCGGCAAACGGAGCCCAGCTCTTGGGGATCACGATGTCGGCGCCCTCGAAGGCCTCGGCCATGGTGTTGACCTGCTTAAAGGTGGTGCCGGACTCGGCGGCATAGCCCTTGGCGCGCTCGACGACCTCGGGCATGAGGTCGTAGCCCTCGGGGTGGGCCAGGGTGACGTCCATGCCAAAACGGGGCAGCAGGCTAATCAGCGACTGCGGGCAGGACAGCGGCTTGCCGTAAGAGGGCGAATAGGCCCAGGTAACGGCGACCTTCTTGCCCTTGAGGTTCTCAAGACCGCCAAACTCGTTGATGAGGTAGAGCATGTCGGCAGAGGACTGCGTGGGGTGATCGGAATCGGACTGCAGGGAGATGAGCGTGGGACGGTGATCCAGAACGCCGTCCTCGTAGGCCTGCTGCACGGACTCGGAGACCTCGGCCATGTAGGCGTCGCCCTTACCGATGTACATGTCGTCGCGGATGCCGATGACGTCGGCCATGAAGGAGATCATGGTAGCGGTCTCGCGGACGGTCTCGCCGTGGGCGATCTGGGACTTCTTCTCGTCCAGGTCCTGCAGCTCAAGACCGAGCAGGTTGGCGGCCTTAGAGAAAGAGAAGCGCGTACGGGTGGAGTTGTCGCGGAACAGGGAGACGGCCAGGCCCGAGTCGAAGATCTTGGACGAAACGTTGTTCTCACGCAGCTCGCGCAGGGCGTCGGCGACGATGTAGAGAGCCTTGAGCTCATCGGTGGTCTTGTCCCAGGTGTGCAGGAAGTCGCTGCCGTACATACCCTTAAAGTCGAGACCGTTCAGCTGCTCGACGAGCTCGGTAAACTTAGCGTCCATGGAAATGTCCTTTCTAAAGATGAAACGATCGCAATGAGTTGATGCGCTCCGGCATGCGCGTGTGGCAGAACATGCAGAGCACCATGATGAGGACCCGCCACCGTTGAGGAAGCATGGGAGATAACGACCGCGGGCCCCAAGTCAACAGGGGGTGCCGGGGACACGAGCGGCCCCCGGCTCAACAAAATCGAGGAATGGGACTAATCGATCTTGTTGTTGGTCAGACCGGCGCGGAACACGGTGGCGTCGCCATCGGCCTGGCTCGGATCGTAGAGGTTCAGGGCAGCCACGTACATGGCGGCAGCGGTGACCAGGTCGTCCTTGTAGGTGACCTCGTTGGGAGCGTGAGCCTGAGACTCGGCACCCGGGCCAAAGCCCACGCAGGGGATGCCGTAGCGGCCCTGGATGGAAACGCAGTTCGTGGAGAAGGTCCACTTGTCGCACAGCGGGCGACCGGTGCGCTTGTCCATGCTGGGCTCGCAGCCGATGCGCTCGTCACCAAACATGGCCTTGTGGGCGTCGACGAGAGCCTTGACGTGCGGAGCGGTCTCCTTGTTGATCCACGTGGGGAAGTAAGCCTCGGTCTCGTAGACCTCGCCGGTCCAGGACGGACGGTCGTACATGTACATGGAGACCTTCACGTCGTCGCCGTACTTCTTGGCGGCCGGCAGGTTGCGGATCTCGTCCAGGCAGGACTCCCAGGTCTCGCCGGCGGTCATGCGACGGTCGATGGAGATGGCGCAGGAATCGGCCACGGCGCAGCGGCTGGGGCTGGTGTAGAAGATCTGGCTGACGGTGCAGGTGCCGCGGCCCAGGAAGCGGGCATCCTCGAAGTGCTCGGGGTTGTACTTGGGGTCGAGCATCTTGACGAGGCCCTTGATGTCGGTCGACTCGTCGCAGCCGTTGTTGTTGAGGGCGCGGACGTCGGCGATGATGTCGGCCATCTTGTAGATGGCGTTGTCGCCGCGGTCGGGAGCGGAGCCGTGGCAGGAGGTGCCGTGAACGTCGACGCGGATCTCCATGCGGCCGCGGTGACCGCGATAGATGCCGCCGTCGGTAGGCTCGGTGGAAATGACGAACTCGGGCTTAATGCCGTCCTTGTTGTAGATGTACTGCCAGCACATGCCGTCGCAGTCCTCTTCCTGGACGGTGCCGACGACCATGATCTTATAGCCCTCGGGGATGAGGCCCATGTCCTTCATCATCTTGGCAGCGTAGGTAGCGGAAGCCATGCCGCCCTCCTGGTCAGAGCCGCCGCGGCCGTAGATGATCTCGTCGGTCTCGTAGCCCTCATAGGGATCGGCGTCCCAGTTCTCGATGTTGCCGATGCCGACGGTGTCGATGTGGGAGTCGATGGCGATGATCTTGTCGCCCTCGCCCATAAAGCCCATGACGTTGCCCAGGCCGTCGACCTTGACCTCGTCATAGCCAAGGCTCTCCATCTCGGCCTTGATGCAGGCAACAACCTCACCCTCCTCGCAGGACTCAGAGGGGTGGGAGATCATAGCGCGCAGGAAGCGAGTCATATCAGCACGATGAGACTCAGCAGCAGTCTTGATAGCGTCGAAATCGAGTTCTTTAGCCATTGTTCATAACCTTTCAAACGAAGGAATCTACCTGTGAGGTGGCGGAGCGATACCTATTTACTCCGCCCCAACGATTAGCAAGTGGGATATTCGCCTTCCCAAACAATGCGGCGATACTGGTCGGGATCCGTATCGCCCTCGGTGGAGAAGCAGAGCACGGAGCTCGTCTTGTCCAGGCCGATGAGCTCCTTGAGCTCGGCGTACTCGGGATCGAGCATGAGGGTCTCGACCAGGCCGGTGGTCACAGCGCCGGACTCGCCGGAAATGACGCGCGGGTCGCCCTTCTCGGGAGCGCCCAGGGTGCGCATGCCGCGAGCGGTGACCCAGTCGGGGCAGGACACGAAGGCGGTGGCGTGGTTGCGCAGGATATCCCAGCCCAGAATGTTGGGCTCGCCGCAGCACAGACCGGCCATGATGGAAGGCATGTCGCCGTCCACGATGCGCGGGTCGCCGTCGCCGGCGGCAGCGCCCTTGTACAGACAGGCGGCAGGCGCGCACTCGACCACGACAAAGGTGGGCGGGTTATCGGGATACAGGTTGGTGAAGTAACCCACCACGGCACCGGCGAGCGAACCCACGCCAGCCTGGACAAACACGTGGGTCGGGCGGTTGATGGCCATCTCGCGCAGCTGCTCGGCAGCCTCGGAAGCCATGGTGCCGTAACCCTCCATGATCCAGGACGGAATCTTCTCGTAGCCCTCCCAGGCGGTGTCCTGAACGATGACACCGCGCTCGCAGGCATCGGCCTCGGCGGCGGCCATGCGCACGCACTCGTCGTAGTTGACCTCTTCGATGGTCACCGTGGCGCCCTCGGCGGCGATGTTATCGAAGCGGGGCTTGGTGGAACCCTTGGGCATGTGCACGACAGCCTTCTGGCCCAGCTTGTTGGCAGCCCATGCCACGCCGCGGCCATGGTTGCCGTCGGTGGCGGTAAAGAAGGTGGCCTGGCCAAAGTCCTCGGCCAGCTGATCGGAGGTCAGGTAATCGAAGGTGCAGTCGGCAACGTCCTTGCCGGTCTCGTCGGCAATGTAGTTGGCCATGGCAAACGAGCCGCCCAGGACCTTAAAGGCGTTGAGGCCAAAGCGATAGCTCTCGTCCTTAACGCACAGGTTGGACAGGCCCAGGCGCGCGGCCTGGCCGTCCAGGCGGGCAAGCGGAGTGACGGTGTACTGGGGGAACGACTGGTGGAAGGCACGGGCCTTCTTCACGTGGTCGAGACTCATGATTCCCAAGTGCTTGTCATCGCTCTTGGGCATCGTGTTGCCCGCCCACTGGATCTTATCGGCCATACGGTGAACTCCTTAAGTCCTCTCTTGCCGGCCCCCGCATACGCGTTTCAGCCCGATCCCATTCACACGGCTGAACTTTTATGTGGATGCCAAACAAAAAGTTTGTTAGTAATGTTCTATCACACTTTTTGATTGGCATGCCTAACGAATTGTTTGTTGCCGTAATCGGTACTTTTTCGCCGCCGAACGGTCATGAATTGCCTTGTTGATGGATTTGTTTGCGGTCAAGTGTGGTTTATGGCAAAGTGTGCCCAAACTAATTTTTAGGAAGGCACCCATGACCCCCGCACAGATTGAGTTTTACAAGCGCCTCGCACACGGTCTGGCGCTCCAATTTGGCCCCAACTGCGAAGTCGTCGTCCACGATCTGGAGACCGAGGACGTGGACCACTCCATCGTAGTGATCGAAAACGGCCACGTCAGCGGGCGCAAACTGGGTGACGGCCCCAGCCATATTGTGTTTGAGTCCATGCACGAGGGCACCACCGACGTGCACGACCGCGAGCCATACCTCACCAAAACCACCGATGGCAAGCTGCTCAAGTCCTCGACCATCTTTATCCGCAACGACGAGGGCAAGCCCGTCGGCATTTTGGGCATCAACTTTGACATTACGCTTATGAAGGCTTTTGAGCGTTCGCTCGACGCCTTTACCGGCACCGGCGGCACGGGCTATACCGAGCCCGAGCCCATTACCAAGAACATCGGCGACCTGCTCGAGGACCTGCTGCACGAGTGCGAGCAGTTTGTGGGCAAGCCCGCGGCACTCATGACCAAAGACGAGCGCATTCGTGCCATTGGCTACCTCGACCGTCGCGGTGCCTTCCTCATTTCCAAGTCGAGCGAGCGCGCCTGCGAGTTCTTTGGCATCTCCAAGTACAGCTTCTATAGCTACCTCAATGAGGCCAAGGCGGCGGCCGGCGACAAGTAGGCACTCGCCTGGATTGCCCCTCCCCTTTTGGGCGCGAGTTCTGGAAAGCACGAATCCAAGACCGAGCCGCTTGGGAAGTTCCATATAATCGATGTCATTAGTATTTCGAAAGGATGGGACAGAATGGCGTTGAGCAAGGCATCATGCACCGGTCGCGGATTGAATCCGGCAATTGGTGGACATGTGCACCGCATGTTCGATGAGGGTGAAGACGACCTGTTTTCGCTGAGCCTTGACGACGTGATGGATGATCGCCCGTGGACCGCCGACGAACTCATGGGCGGCGGGGCTCGCCCGTCAAACCCCAATCCCGCGCTTGCGCCTAAGCCCGCATCTGCGCCGACTCCTGCGCAGTCGCCTGTTTCGGCGCCCGCGCCTACGCCCGCACCCACTTCGGCGCCCACGCCCGCTCCCCGCCCCGCAAGCGACCCGTCCGAGACGGCGGCATTTCTCGCTGCAGCGACGCAGGGCAAATCGGCCGACAGCACTGTTATGTACAGCGCCCAGCAGTTGCCTGTTCCTGCGGCACGCAAGCCTCCGGTCGCAAGGCTCGATGAGCCCGTTGTCCATCAGGTTGCCTACGATTCCTGGGCTGCAGCCGATCTGGATGAGACCTCTACCGGCATGCCGGCGCTCGACGTTCCAGTTAACCCGCTTTTTGCCGCCAACACGAGCGCCGCGGGCTATGAGGGCGGTGCGGCATATTCCGATTATTCCGATGGCTATGCAGACAGCGATCGCATCGAGACCGAGGATTATGGCACCGCATCGAGCGATTATCTCAACGATCCGTACGCTGCCACGCCCGCACCGGAATATGACCCGGAGGCCGCGTCCGCGCCGGCGTATACCAAAAGCACGGGCGAAGAGCGCTTCGCCGATTATTACGCCGAGGAAAAGGCGCTGCGTTTCTCGGAATTTCCGCAAGCAGTCAAGGTTGCCTTTATCGCCATTATCATTGCCCTGCTCGGTGTCATTGCGTTTGAAGGATTCCAGCTGTTCCGCGGCCCCACCCAAGCGGAGTCGGAGACCCAGCAAAAAGAGGACGATAACCAGTACCTGGACATCAACACCCTCAAGGGCGACCCCAACGACGGGGACGACGAATAGCGAGAGCTGAAGGCAGCCGCAGGATCTCGCATTCAGCACCAGCTTCTAAGTGCTGTTTTGTCATCCATCTACACTTTTCCGAAGTTTTAAGGTGCCTATTTCGACACTTTTCCGTACTTTTACACGGCTGATTTCGGCACTTTTCCGGACGAAAGCCGAATAATCACTTGGGAAACCAACGCCGTTCACGCGTCATTTCGCAGGCGGCGCTTGATTTCCGTCCGTACACGTTGAGTCCGTACACGTTGATAGACTTCCTCTTGCCCGCAAGGAGCGGGCACGTTTTATCCAGAGTCGGGGTAGAGAGTTGGCTCCACGATCCCGACGCCAACCGGCCAAAAGGCACGGTGGCCCTGCCAACATCGATGAAAGGAGTCCGTATGGACAATTTCTCTGTGCGCAGCGAGCGCAACTTCCACAACCTGGCAGCCAAGCCAAAACGAATGCATCTTCTGGACAAGCAGAACGGCTACGCCTCGGCCATGGTCAAGAGCAGCCTCTCCCACCAGATGCGCTTCACGGTGCAAAAGCTCGAGAAAGAGTTCTGCGTTGCCGGCGACCCGCATGTGTTGCAGATCAAACTGTCCGGAGACGATTCGCGTGAGCCGTCTAGCTGGGAGCGGTTTGCCGATGGCGCGTGCGTTGCGGGCGGGTCGGGCATCTTTGCCCGCGAGTGCTTCTGCGAGGGCGCCGAGGTATTCCTGGATCTGTGCCGCGACGCCGTACGCGCGGCCGAGCTGCGGCAGTGGAGCGAAAGGGAGTACGAGCTGTTGAGTGCGGCCCGCGGGATTGCGATGGTGTAGGCAGACAGACCAGACAGCTCGTCATACTGGTTGACGCTTCGATTCAAACAGCAGTGCGAAGTCGCGCTTACAGCCCTGCCATGCCAAACCGAATGGCGTTCTCAAAAGGCCTACCTCCCCTCCGCCTTCAGCCTCAGCAGCAGGTCGCCCAGCTCGGGGCACTTGCTGGAAAGGCGCGTCTGGGCTCGCTCGCCCACCCCCCACCGCTGGCGGACTTCCTGGACGTGCGGGCTCACGCGGTAGCCCCCATCCATCACCTGCTTGAGCAGCTTGGCGGTCACGCGCGCATCGGCTAAGGCGCTGTGGGCGTGACCCGTCGACTCGTCGAACTCGATGCCAAACCACGTTGCCGCGTCACTCAAAGAGATGCACCCGTGGCTGCCCACGTCCATGATCGAAGTGTAAAACGCCTGCAGGTCGGCCCAGTCCGTAGGAAATGCGGAAAGGTCCATGTGCTTTGCCTGGCACTCGGTCATAAGCTGTCGATGATCCGCCCCGCTCCAGCAAACTATCTGGGCGGAGTAGCGACCGATCCAATCGCTGAGTCTTTTGATCACCACATAGAGCGGATCAGCCATCGCGGTGTCCACGGCCGATATCCCCGTAAGCTCGCGGACGGGAAACGCAACGCCTTCGGTAAATTCTGTCTGCACAAACTGCGAGAACTCGCCCATAACGTTGCCGCGGTTATCGAGCTTAACCGCGCCGACCTCGATAATCTCGTTGCGCAACCCGCGGCGCTGGCGCTGCCTTGGCACCGGCGCAAACTCAAAGTCCAGCACGATCTGGCGCGCAAAGTTCGTCGTATCGATAGCCGAGATACACGGCGTCTTTTTGTTTGGCACGGCGAGGGCCTTTCTCCGTCAGCTGCCGCCTGTTTCACAGGCAGCTACATTGCCGTAAGGATAGGCGCCCGTGCGGACATGAAGGCGGGACGCAATGCCACGCGCGCCAGGCACACGCCATGTAGACCGCCCCAAGAGAGTCGCCCGCTCTACTCAAATGCATGAAAAAGTTTAGGCCCGGTGACTTGAATCAGCGGTCATCCCGGGCCCATCAGAGCTCACAGAGCTCTTGGTTGCTTTGGTCTCGCTCTTCACGGCGCTTATCGAACTTTCCGAGGCACTCAAGCAGCATTCGAAGCATAACAAGTCACTGCCATTAAGGCGCTGACCTCTTGACCAAGCAACGGCGCTGCCCAGCTCTTCACCACTTGGGCTGCCGTCGACTTTAT
Organism: Collinsella sp. CLA-ER-H6; assembly: GCF_040092305.1. Lineage (NCBI taxonomy): Bacteria > Bacillati > Actinomycetota > Coriobacteriia > Coriobacteriales > Coriobacteriaceae > Collinsella > Collinsella sp. CLA-ER-H6. Next base: position 96,819 of record NZ_JBBNLS010000005.1, on the reverse strand, counting down.
TCTATCCGCGAGCATCTGGTTTACCAAATGGATTTTCGGTAAAGGAAGCACGGCACGCCCGCAAAACCACTACGCCCCAAGTGCCGCCATGGGGATCACCGCCACGCCGTCGTCGTGTGTGCAGGCAATGCTTCCCTTTCCAACCACAACCGCCAAAAACGCCGGCGCGGTATTCTAAGACGCGCTTTCCACTTGAAGCCATGTCGATTCTGGGACACAGTTTCCGCTTGAAGCCCATCCGGAAAGCACGTCCCATTCCGAGGCTTGAATCCGGGACGCAGTTTCCACTTGAGCTCCTGACGGGAAAGCACGTCCCACTCTGAAGCTCGATTCCGGAATACAGCTTCCGCCAGAGACCTCAACCGGAAACGGCATCCCACTCTGGAGCCAGAATCCGGGACGCATCTTCCTCTTGAGGACCGATCCGGAAAGTGCGTCCCAGTCTGAGCGCTCATTCCGGGATGCAATTTCCGCTGGCAGCCAGTACGACAACAGAGGGCCCCGTTCCAGCCATTCGAGGACAGGCTTTACCCCCGAGCAGCGTTATCCCGCCCTCACATCTCGGCAAACGAGATCAGCTTGACGTCTCCCCTACTCTCCGCGGCATCCCGACATCCCTGCGTAAAGCCGCTTTTTGAGAAAAGTGCATAGCTTTTTCGTTGCCGTCTAAAGAGCTCGCTTCGGTGCACGAGCTTTTGCAGCACGTCTTCGCCCGCCGGTTCATTGCGCCATTTGCACTCCGCAAACAGCGCAGCGCCCTCGCCATCGTCAACAATCAAGTCGATTTCTTCCTGCGTATGCGTGCGATTGTCCGTCCCCCACCAGCGCCCGACGCTCGCCGGAACCACATCGAGCTGGCCCGCGCGCGCGAGTTCGTACACGTATTGTCTGCATATAAGCTCAAAGACCGTACCCATGTAATCCGATACGTGCGGCTCAATGCGCTTATACGCCATCTCGGCCATATCGTTTTGAATCAGCCCAATGTTCTGCGGAACAAACTTGTACCAGAACCTAAACATCTGGTCGCTCAGCAGATACACGGCTCGCTTATTGCTCGTCTCGTTTAGGGGCAGCTCGCGCTCGACAATCCCAAGCGACGCCAGCTTATCCACATAGCTCTTTACGTTGCTCGCAGGGATTCCCGTAGAGCTCGCAATCTCCGAGATCTTCGAGCGCCCCTGAGCAATTGCTTGCACGATCGCATCATATTGCTCGGGATTGCGGCACTCTTGCATTAGCAGGTTACTCGGCTCCTCAAAGAGATAGCCCGTAGAAGTAAGAAAAAGACGTTTGATGTTGTCCTTGAGCGATGCGGCAGGATCGACTCTCTCGATATATGCAGGAATGCCGCCCGTCATACCATAGCAAACTGCAGCGTCTTCGCGACTCATGCTCTGCCACAGGCCGAGGGTCGTCGTAAAATCGAGCGGCATGATCTTAAACTGGGCCGTACGCCTACCGTATAGTGGGCTCTCGTAGCCCAACACCTGTTCCTCCATAAACGAAAGAGACGAGCCGCATAGAATCAGCATGAGCCTAGTCTCTTTGTACAAGTGATCAATCTTGTCTTGCAGCAACGAACTGATCTCGGGATTCGATTGGGCGAGATAGGGATACTCGTCAATCACGACAATCAAACGTTCCGTGCGAGCCATGGTGGCCAATGCATCGAACGCCTCGTCAAAACTACGAAACGACACGCCTGCAGCACCAACCGAACCCGCAAGTATCGCCTGGCTAAAGCCGTGCAGGTTTGCCTCTGCATTGGTACGACGAGCTTGAAAGTAAATAGCCTTCTTGTCTTGGATGAATTCTGTGATAAGACGCGTTTTGCCCACACGACGACGGCCGTAAATCACAGGCATCTCAAAGGAGCCCGTGCCATACAGTCGATTGAGCTCGGACATTTCCACTGTTCTTCCGATAAACATAGGTCCATCCTTCCTTTACGTTATAGCTAGCTATATTATACCTTCCTATAATATAGCTAGCTATAACGTAATTCGACAAGCGGCGCACGTAAAAGGGGCGGTACACCACCGCACGTGGACCGTTCCGGAAAATGTATCCCGTTCTGGAGCCAAAAACTGGGCCGTAGTTTCCGCCAAACATGCCATCCGGAAAGCGTGTCCCACCCCGAGGCTCGATTCCGGGACGCAGTTTCCGCTTGAGGCCCGATCCGGAAACGGCATCCCACTCCGAGGCCGAAATCTGGGACGCAGTTTCCGGTTGAGGGGCGTTCCGGAAAGCGCGTCCCATTCCGAACGTCAATTCCGGGACATAGTTTCCGCCGACACAGACGACGACCTGCAGCCCTTATCACATGCCTTCAAATATGCGATCCAGAAACACAAAACAGCAGATAGAATGCTCTTTTTCAAAAAGTACACGTCTCGAAACTTACCCAGTCTTCATAACTCGCTACCGTTCAAGGTCGCCGATTACCGCCCACCGATTCGGATGTAAAAATGTCGCCGAAAACAGGCCATCTATCTGCATGGTTAGATTTTGGTCAGCTTTTGGTCAGCTGAGTGGCAAGTTCCAGCTGATACGTTTTTGCTACCCAAAAGGAGGCGGTAGCTCATGACCCATTACAATGACCAACTCATCGACCAGCTGCTCACTCAAGCCGAACAAGAGGGGCGCTGTCTGATTCCCCCGAGCACGGCGATCCGAAAAGCGCTCCTTCGGCGCACCGGCGGCACGGTTGTCTCGCCCATGTCGGGGTTGTTTGCGCGCAAAATGCGCTGGGATGAGCTCAACCGGGCGCAGCGTCATTGCGAGATTATTCGCGCCCTTGCGATCATCCACCCCGATTGGACGTTCTGCTCGTTTTCGGCAGCTTGCCTGCTGGGGCTCGAGGTCTCGTGGCGACACCTGAACGTTGTGCATGTCTGCAGCTCGACAAAGCCGTCGGCTCGCCCAGGCGTCCGAATCCAGCGGCATCAGATTGAGCCGGCCGGAGCAATACACAGAGCCGGCATATCGGTAACGCCGCCCATTCAAACGGTGACGGATTGCCTGCTGCAAACTGGTTTTGCCGACGGCATGCCCATTGCCGATTCGGCGATCTCAAAGCTTGGTCTAACGCAAGAGCAGCTGATGGCGGCCGTCGAGCAACGAGCGAGCACTCGCAACGACCGGGCCATCCGCACCGCCCTCACGACACTTCGGTATGCCGACGCCCGCGCCGAGAGCGGTGGAGAATCAGTCGCCCGCGCCGTCATGATCGAGACCGGCTTCGCACCCGACCAACTGCAATACGAGCTGACGGACCCCTTCGATTCGACCGAGACTATGCGAACGGACTTTGCCTGGGAGCGCCAGGCGCGGGAGCTCACGTTGGGAGAACTCGACGGGTTCGTCAAATATACCGACCAGGCCATGTTAGCCGGGCGCACCACCGCCGAGGCGCTCGTTGCCGAACGACAGCGCGAGGCGCACCTATCGCTCTACGGTCATCCTCTGCTGCGCTTTACCATAAACGAGGTCCGCTCGGCAGGAGTGCTCGCCAAAAAGCTGCAGACGGCAGGCATCCGGCAGACCGCGCTACCGACATGGCTCAACGATATTGAGCTGTAGGAGCTGCTAGGCCACGCATCGCCGAATCGCATCCCCCTATCTGGGCCGCGTTTTCCCAACGGCCACGCCAACGGAAAGCGCGTCCCAGGCTGGACGCTCAAAACGGGATGCACTTTCCGGATGGCGGGCCTAGCGGAAAGCGTGTCCCGGAATCAGGCCTCGGAACGGGTCGTGCTTTCCGGTTGAGTCCTTCAGCGGAAACCGCATCCCGGAATAAACGCTCAAACTGGGATGCACTTTCCAAACGACCGGCCAGCGGAAAACGCATCCCATTCTGAGGCATGATTCCGGGACACAGCTCCGGTTGAGGACCGATCCGGAAAACGAATCCCATTCTGAGCGTCGAATCCGGAACACAGTTTCCGCCAGATGCTCTACCGGAAAGCGCATCCCATTCTGAACGCCAATTCTGGGACGCAGTTTCCGTATGCGGAGGCGCTCCAAACAAAAGGCCCCGGCTCGCGATGGAGCTGGGGCCAAAGGCGCAGCATATGCAGTTGGTGTTGAGCGCGAACAGCCCGTCAGCAATGCCGTCCGCACCCTACCCTACCCGCGGCGACGGGCGCGGCTGTAGGGCGTATCCACCATGGGCAGATCGGGACGCAGCTTGCCGTCAAATGCGCGATAGGCGTTCTGTACGGCGGGCGCCGTGGGAATCGTTGCGATCTCTCCAATGCCCTTGCCGCCGTATGCCACGGGCAACAGCTCGTCCTTCTCCACGTAAATGGCGTGGATATCCGGAATCTCGGGCGCACGGAACAACCCGAGCGTACCGTACCTTGCCTGGGGTACGCAGTCCTTGAGCGGCCAGTCCTCGGTAAGCGCATAGCCCATACCCATGAGCACGCCGCCTTCGATCTGACCTTGGATCGAGATGGGGTTGACCACCTTGCCGGAATCGTGCGCGGCATAGACCTCGTTCACGCGACCGTCATCATCCAGAATGACTACATGCGTAGCAAAACCGTAGCAGATGTGACTCTTGGGGTTGGGAACATCCGCACCCAGTTTGTCGGTCGGCTCCAGGTACACGTAGCCAAACTCGCATCCCTCGAGCGCCTTGATGGCGGCCGCGGGATCCTGAGGATGCATACCCTGGCCGGCGATGAGCTCCTGCGTGCGCAGCTGATAGGCGCGACCGTCGTCGTACTCGATCTTGACGCCGTCACCATGCGCGCTCACGGGAGTATCGGGTGCAGGCTTGCCGGCCTCGATGTCAAGCATGGCATCGCGCAGCAGGAAAGCGGCGCCGCGCACGGCCTCGCCAGTCACGACCGTCTGACGCGAGCCAGACGTGGTACCGGAGTCGGGAGCGTTCTCGGTGGAGCACTCGCCGTTGGCGATGCAGCGAAGCGACAGGCCGCATGCCTCGGCAACGTCCTGCAAAAAGACGGTGTTGCAGCCCTGGCCGATGTCGGACGTGGCGGCATAGACCACGGCCACGCCGTTCTCGATGCGAATCTTGCAGCGGCCGGCATCGGGCAGGCCAACGCCCACGCCAGCGTTCTTCATGGCGCAGGCGATACCGGCGTGTCCGGGATGCGCGTAGTAGGCATCCTTGACCTCGAGCAGCGTCTCCTTCAGTGCCGTGGAGCAATCGGCAATCTGGCCGTTGGGCAAAACCTCGCCCGGCTCGATGGCGTTACGGTAGCGAATCTCCCACGGATCCAGGCCGACCTTCTCTGCCAGCAGGTCGATCAGGCTCTCGAGCGCAAACTCGGACTGGCAAACGCCAAAGCCGCGGTACGCGCCGGCGGGCGGGTTGTTGGTGTAGTAGCCATAACCGCGAATATCGGTGTTCTGGTACTTGTAGGGGCCGACGGCATGTGTGCAGGCGCGCTCGAGCACCGGGCCACACAGCGACGCGTAGGCGCCGGTGTCAAAGTTGATCTCGCAGTCCAGACCGGTAAAGTTGCCCTTGGCGTCGCAGCCCAGCGTAAAGGTACCGTCCATGGCATGGCGCTTGGGATGGAAAGCGAGCGACTCGGCACGCGTGAGCTTGCACTTCACAGGACGCTGAAACTTATATGCGGCGAGCGCGGCCAGATGCTGGATGGACACGTCCTCCTTACCGCCAAAGCCGCCGCCCACGAGCATGGTCTCGACGACCACGCGCTCGGGCTCGCTATCCCAGCCAAACATGTGGGCGCACTCTTTGCGCGTGTCGTAGGCACCCTGGTCGGTCGACTGCACCTTGACGCCGTTCTTGTACGGGAAGGCAACGGCGCACTCGGGCTCCAAGAAGGCATGCTCGGTAAAGGGCGTGGTAAAGCGCTGTGTTACGGTGAACGCGCTCTCCGCAAGCGCCTTGGCGGCGTCGCCGCGCGTCACGTGGCGGCTCTGGCACACGTTGTCCTTGAGCTCCACCGTGTTGCCGAAGGCAAAGAAGCTGTCATGCAGGCGCGGGGCGTCGGCGGCCCTGGCCTCGACAATGTTGCGCACGGGCTCCAGCGGCTCGTAGTCAATCTTTACGAGCTTCTTGGCCTTCTCGAGCGTCGCCTCGTCCTCGGCGACCACCAGCACAATGGCATCGCCCACGCAGCGGGTGATATCGCCCTGGGCGATCATGACGTCCCAGTCCTGGATAAGGTGGCCGACCTGGTTGACCGGCACGTCCTCGGCGCGCAGGATGCCCACCACACCGGGCAGGACCTCGGCCTTGGAGGTATCGATGGAGAGCACACGGGCGCGCGGATACTTGGAGCGCACGGCGCTGGCATAGGTCAGGCCCGGCTGATCGAGCTCGTCGATATCGTCGGGGTACTTGCCCTCACCGAGCACCTTCTTGCGCACGTCAATACGGAAGGCGCGCTTGCCCACGCCGTAGTCATCGCCGCGCTCCAGGTCCTCGTCGATCTGCTTTTCGCCGCGGAGCACCGCAGCGGCCAGCGAGATACCCTCGATAATCTTTTTGTAGCCGGTGCAGCGGCAGACGTTACCGCGAATGGCGTACTTGATCTGCTCCTCGGTGGGCTCGGGGTCCTCGGCGATGAGCGCTGCACCCGCCATGACCATGCCGGGGATGCAAAAGCCGCACTGCACGGCGCCCACGGCGCCAAAGGCGTACACAAAGGCCTCGCGCACGTCCTCGGGCAGGCCCTCGACGGTCACGATGTTGCGGCCGGCGGCAAGGGCGGTGGTCAGCACGCACGCCTTGACGGCGGCACCGTCCACGTGAATGGTGCAGGTACCACAGGCGCCCTCGGAGCAGCCGTCCTTGGCGGAATGGATATGCAGGTCGTCGCGCAGGTAGCGCAGCAGCGGTTTGTTTTGGGTCGTCGTGCGCTCAACGCCGTTAACGGTAAAAGTGAATTCCTGTGCCATGGTGATTCCCTTCTACACGCCGGCGGCGATGCCGGTGCGGTCGTGGATGGCGCCATGCGGGCAGACGACGGCGCACATGCCGCACGACAGGCAGTCCACGCCGTCGATATGGGCGCAGTTGTCCTCGATGCGGATAGCGCCGGCGGGGCACTTTTTAGCGCACATGCCGCAACCGATGCAGCTCGTGTCGCAGATCTTGCGGGCAATGGCGCCCTTATCGGTGTTGTTGCAGCGCACCAGGATGTTCTGGTAGCCGGGAACGAAGGCAATCACGCGCTGCGGGCACGCCATGCCGCACAGGCCACAGCCCGTGCACTTGGAACGATCCACGCGGGCGACGCCGTCGACCAGTGCAATGGCACCGTGGGGGCAGGCCGTGACACAGGCACCACAGCCAATGCAGCCTTCGCTGCAGCGGGCGTCGCCGCCTGTGGAAGCACAGCCGCTTCCACAGGCAACGTAGGCCACGTTATGTTGAATGGATTTGGCCATAAGAAACTCGCCTATTTCTTAAGAAGGTACGAATAGTTGTCGCGCACAGCCCTGATGGTCAGGCGGACGGCCTCGGGAAGACCGGTGTTGACGGCATCGACCGAGACGGTGCGGACCGTGCCGGCGACGCGAACCTTAAAGTGGTCCTCGTCCACGGCCAGGAAGCCCTCGTTCTCGGAGTTCTCCATGTCCTCCTCGCTCCAGAACAGGGTGAGCTTGTCCTTGTAGGGACGACCCTCCTGGTAAGGGCAGAACACGGCGCAGTTGCCGCACTCGTTGCACATGCCGTCGACATGGACGACCTGATGCTTGGCCAAGCCCGGCACCTTAATTGCCACGTTGGCGCGGTTGGGGCACACGTCGCAGCAGACCTCGCACACCGAGCCGCAGCCCAGGCAGCGGGTCTTGGTGCAGTTGCGCTTGTCGCGGCACAGCGACCCCTTGCGCTCGTAGCAGGTGTCCTCGCGGCCGGCCTGCTCGTTGCAGTCGGCGTACTTGTTAAAGTCCACACCGGCGATGGCACGGGCGACCTCGGCGGCATCGGCGATAGCCTCGACCACGGTGGCAGGACCGCGGCGGCAGTCGCCCGCAGCCCAGACGCCCTCGACGCCAGTGGAGGTGGCGGCAAGGCGGCCGCGACGGTCGTGCTCGACACCCGCGGCATCGTACAGGCTGGCATCGATGCCCTCGCCCACGGCGCAGATCACCGTGGTGGCGGAAAGCTCGACGGTCTCGCCCGTGGCGACGGGGCTGCGACGGCCGCTTGCATCCGGCTCGCCAAGCTCCATGACGTCGCAGGTCAGCACGGCGCCGTTAAGCGCCTTGGGGGCCAGCAGCTCGCAGAACTCAACACCATCGGCAAGAGCAAGATCAAGCTCTTCCTCGTCAGCGGGCATCTGCTTCTTGGTGCGGCGGTAGACCAGGCGCACATTCTTCACACCAGCCAGGCGCTTGGCCACGCGGGCCGCGTCCATGGCGGTGTTGCCGGCGCCAATGACCACGACGTCCTCGCCCAGCTCGAGCTTCTCGCCCTTCTTGGCGGCCTCGAGGAACTCCAGCACGTCGAGCTCGGCGCCCTCGCCCAAGCCCGCAGAGCCGGGCATCCAGGCACCGGTGGCCACGACCACGTCGGTAAAGCCTTGAGCCTTGAGCTCGTCGATGGAATCCACGCGAGCGTTGAGCTGCACCTTGGCGCCAAAGGCTAGGCAGAGCTCGGCATCGTGGGAGATATCGTCGCTCGCAATGCGGAACTCGGGAATCACGTGACGGACCACGCCACCGAGCGAATCGCGGGCCTCAAAGATGGTGACGGGCACGCCGGCACGCGTCAGGAAGAACGCCGTCGCCAGGCCGGCCGGGCCGCCGCCGATAACGGCAACGTTGCGCTCGCCGTCGTTTGCGATGGCCTGGGCGCGCAGCTTGGGCAGCACGGCGGTCATGGCCTCGCGGGCGGCCTTGAGCTTGCTGGCGCGAATCTGGGCGCCCTCGGGCTCGTAGAACGCACGCTCGCAGGCACGGCCGCAGGGATGCGGGCAGATGGTGCCGGTAATGAACGGCAGAGCGTTGCGCTCGATGATGATGTTGAGCGCGTCCTCGTAGCGGCCCTCGTCAACAGCCGCCAGATAGGCGGGAATATCCTGCTGGATGGGGCAGCTCGTGCGGCACGGCGTGGTAAAGCAATCGGAAAGCGGGCTCTTGCCGGCGACCTTGCGGTCGGGCAGCGGACGCAGCGGCTTCTTGTAGAGCGGGTTGGTGAGTGAGTCGGTCTGGATCGCAGTCACAGCCTCGAGCGAGACGCCCGCGAACGGCTTGCCATCCAGGTCGGTAAACTCGCCGGCCATCTGGCTAAAGCGCTCGTAGCCACCAGGCTTGAGCACGTCGGTCGCCAGGGTGACGGGCCAAATGCCGGCATCGTACAGGGCGCGGATGTTGTAGACCGTGGCACCGCCGGAGTAGCTTATGCGCAGTTTGCCATCAAACTGCTCGGTAATGCGGCGGGCAGCCTCGATGGTCAGCGAGAACAGCGAACGGCCGGACATGTACATCTCGGTGGAGGGCAGCTCGTTCCTCGTCACGTCTACGGGGAACGTGTTGGTCAGCTTGACGCCAAACTCCAGGCCGCGCTCGGCGCACAGGGCAATCAGGCGCTCGAACATAGGCACGGCATCGGCCCACTGCAGGTCCTCGCGGAAGTGCGTGTCATCGAAGACGATGTAGTCAAAGCCCAGCTCGTTGAGGCGCTGGCGGGCAAACTCATAGCCCAGCAGCGTGGGGTTGCACTTGATGTAGGTGTTGAGACCCTTCTCGGTAATCAGATAGGTCGCGATGCGCTCGATCTCCGCCGGCGGGCAGCCATGCAGGGTGGACTCGGTGATGGAGTTGGAAACGCGTGCCGGGATGGACTCGACAAACGCGGCGTCGACATGCTCAAACTTGTCCAGGTTGGCGAGCGCCCAGGCACGGCACTCGTTCCAGACGTCAGAGCCGCTGGCGTCCTTCATGCCCTCGATGTAGGCGTCGACCTTGGGGCTCTTGATGCCCTCGAGGTCATAGCCCACGGACATGTTGAAGACAAAGCCGTCCGGGCTACCTAGGCCGTACTCGCGAGCGATCAGGTGGCAGGCAAACCATGCCTTCACGTACTCGGCAAAAGCCTGCGGAACCTCGAGCTCGGTCGACCACTCGCAGTTGTAGCACTCGTCCTGCGCCACGATGCAGGGCTTGTTGACACACTTGGAGAGCTCCTCGCCGTCCATAACCTGAACGGTCTTGAGCTCAAAGAAGCGGGAACCGGCCACGTAGGATGCCACGATGTTCTGGACCAACTGCGTGTTGGGACCGGCGGCCGGGCCAAACGGAGTCTCGATGCGCTCGTCAAAAATGGGAAGCGCGCCCTCCTGGTTGGTCGTGACCATCTTGCGCACGCCAAAGACGGCGCCCTGAGTCTTGTGCTCCTCGATGATCCAGTTCATCAGCTGCGAAAACGGGATCGGCCTCATGATGTCGCTCATAATGAGTTCCTCTCTGTAACGCCCGGCGAGACCGCGCGGCGGGCGCAAATACGGTGTAGCGCTAGCACAGCGCCGGCGACCCCGCGGAGGCCGCCTATGCGCGCGCCGGATGTGGCGAAACATCCGACGCGCGCGAATCTACTTGTGAATTAGTAGGTGCGATCGTTGAGCGTGCTCCAGAGCTTCTTGGACTCGGCCATGGTCCACGCGTTGATCTTGTCCTCATCAATGCCAACGAACTCGCGATCCTTGTACAGGACGCGGCCGTTGATGATGGTGGTGCGGCAGTTTTTGCCCATCATGCCAAAGAGCATGTGGCCGTCGATATTCTCCTCGCTCAGCGGCGTAAAGGGCTTGTAGTCCATGACGATGACGTCGGCGGCAGCGCCGGCCTCGAGCACACCGAGCTTGCGATCGAAGTACTTGCTCGCCATCTTGGCGTTGTTCTCGAACAGCATCGTCATGGCCTCGCACCAGCCCACGTTGGGCATGGCGGCGTTGTGGCGCTGAATAATCAGGAAGACCTTAAGGCTCTCGAGCATATCGTGGGTGTAGGCGTCGGTGCCCATGCACACGGGGATGCCGCGGCGGAAGAACTCGAGCACGGGGGCGCAGCCCACGGCGTTGCCCATATTGGATTCGGGGTTGTTGACCAGCCAGGTGCCGGACTCCTTGACGATATCCATCTCGGCAGGCGTCACGTGGATGCAGTGGCCGAGCATGGTGTCGGGACCCAGCAGGTTGTGCTGCAGCAGGCGCTCGACGGGGCTGATACCACCGCGGTTGAGGCGGGAATCCCACACGTCGTTCATGCCCTCGCACACATGGATGTGGAAGCCGGTCAGGCCGTTGTTGGCCTCGGCCATCTTATCCATGGTCTCGTCCGAAAGCGTAAAGGTAGCATGTCCGCCAAACATGGCGGCGATCATGTGGTTGTCGTTATCGCGACGCTCCTTGGCGGCCCACTGGGCAAATTCGGCGTTCTCGGCAATGGCCTGGTCGCACTTTTCCTGGCCGCGGCGATCGGAGACCTCGTAGCACAGGCACGAACGCATGCCCAGCTCCTGAGCTGCATCCTTAATGGTAAAGAGGCTTCCCGGGATCTCGCAGAAGCTCGCATGGTGATCGAAGATCGTGGTGACGCCATCACGGATGGAGTCCAAAATCGTGGCATAGGCGCTGGCCTTGGTGCCGTCGAGCGTCAGGTTGTCGTCGATCTTCCACCACTGCTGCTCAAGATTCTCCAGGAAGTTGGTGGGGTTGCAGCCCTTAATGGCAAGGCCGCGGGCCAGACCCGAGTAGATGTGGGTGTGGCAGTTGATGAGTCCGGGCATGATGAGGTTGCCCTGGGCATCGACGTACTCGGCATCCGGGTACTTGGCCTTGAGCTCGCGCTCGGGGCCCACTTCGACGATCGTATCTCCGTCAATGGCGACCGCACCGTTTGGAATGAACGGGGTCTGAGCGTTGCGGGTAAAGACGGAACCGTTAGCGACCAGAAGCATGGATGCTCCCTTCAACATCAGAGGCGGGGTTTGACACCTCTGACATGGCGGAGTGCGAAGCGCCGGCCTACACCGGAAACGGGCCCTCTCCCGTCAACGCTTCACCAAAGGGACAAACCCTTTGAAGTGCGGCTTGGCGCCGCATGGCGTCGGCAGACGAGGCGATGCGTCCGCCGACGAATAGCACCGAATTGGTTACTTCTTGCTCTCGGGCAAGACCAGATCCACGGCAGCGTCCTTGGCAGCATCGATGTGCTGAGCCACGACCGGCGTCTGCGGAAGGATCAGGTTAAGGACAATGGCCATGATGGCGGTGGGGGTTACGGCATTGGAGCCGATGACGGTGGACACCCAGGCGGGCATACCCTCGCCGGCAAGGCAACCGCTGGCCATCCAGATACCCAGGCCAAAGACGACGGAGGTGCCGACGATGGTGGTAGTGCGCTGCGTGAGGCCCTCGCGGGTGAACATGCGCACGCCGTTCATGGTGATGGTGCCAAAGACGCCGACGGTCGCGCCGCCGATGACGGGCTGCGGGATAGCGGAAAGGACGGCAGAGAGCTGCGGGAACAGACCGGCGATGGCAAAGACGGCCGCAATGATCACAAAGACCCACTTGTTGACGACCTTGTTGGAGCAGATGATGCCCACGTTCTGGCCAAGGGCGCTGGTGGGAAGACCGCCCAGCAGACCGCCGACCATAGAGGTGAGGCCCTGGGACACGATAGCGCCGGAGAGCTCGCGCTCGGTGGGCATACGGTCGATGGAGCCCAGGCAGGCGGCGGAGACGTCACCGATAACCTGGATGGCAACCATGGGGAACACGACGGCGAGGGTAATGCAGACCTCGGGATCAAACTCGAGCGCGTAGGGCATGAGCTTGGGAAGAGCGAAGACCTGAGCGGTGGCGACGCTGGAGAAGTCGATCATGCCAAAGGGGATGGAGACGATCATGCCGACGATCATGCCAAAGAACACGGATCCCAGCTTGAGCGTGCCCTTGCCAAAGTTGGCGAGCGCAAAGACCACGGCGAAGGTGATAAGAGCGACGCACCAGGCCTGCGGGGTGCCCCACAGCGGCGTACCCATACCGCCGGCCATATACTTGACGGCCGTGGGATACAGCGAAACGCCGATGGAGAAGATGACCGTACCGGTCACGACGGGCGGGAACAGCCACTTGATCTTGCTGTAGGCCAGACCAAAGAGGACCGCGACGGCGCCGCCGACGATCTCGCCACCCAGCAGCGCACCAAAGCTAAAGCCCGAGGCACCCATGGCCTGCAGGGCCGGCAGGAACGCGAACGAAACGCCCATGACGATGGGCAGGCCGCCGCCGATGCGACGGAAGGGAGCGAAGGCCTGAAGGGCCGTGTCGATCGCCGAAAGAATGAGCGCGACCTGGATGATGTCGGTACTCTGCTGGCTATTAAAGCCGTAGACGCCGGCCATGATGACCGCCGGGGTAATGATGCCGGCAAACGATGCCAGTACGTGCTGAAGGGCACACGGGATCATTTCCTTAACGGGAGGCATGCCTTCGCGAGTGAACAGGGCTTCAGTGCCGTTCGTAACCGTCTCCTGGGTCATTTGACCACCAATCCTCGAAGTAGTTGTTTTCGCATCTGACGCTCTATTGTGACGCAGTGCGGGGTTGAGGTTGTGCCTTCATTGCATATCGTATTAAAGATGATTCTCATTCTCAATAATAATTTTTTGTTATCAGACTATTCTTCAGCTGAAATTACGCATTTCCGCAGGTCAGGAAAGTGTCTGGTCAAAATAACATCTAACATTTCTTTTGGTCAACCGTTTACCGCTAAATTCCTACCGTTCGTCTGCATTACGCAATGTACCTGCGGATATACGAGATGATGGACAGCGTGTTACCATGAGAAAAAATTGTTATGAACATTTCCGATTTCACCCAAAGGAGTTGCCCGTGAACGAGACCGTACGTCGCTTTTTGCCGATGGTCGATTTTCTGGAGCAGATACTCGGCAAAAACAGCGAAATCGTGCTGCACGATTTCTCGGATCCCGACCACGCCATCGTCGATATTCGCAACGGCATCGTGAGCGGCCGCAAGGTCGGCGGTCCCGCCACCGATCTGGCACTCAAGATCATGCACGACGCCAAGTATCGCGACCTGCCGTTTATTACGGGCTACGAGGGGCGCGGTGCCGGCGGCAAGACGTTGGAGTCAGCGACGTACTTTATCCGCGAGAATGATGAGATTGTCGGTATGCTCTGCGTCAACACCGACCTCTCGACCGTGCGCTCCATCAACGCCATGGCGCAGCAGCTCATGGCGTGCTTCGACGCGGCGCCGACGCGCACGGAGCCCGCCCCTATCGAGGTAGAAAGCCTTTCGGAGTCCACACAGGAGCTCATCGACCGCAGCATTGCCGAGTTGCTGAGCGCGCGCGGGCTGGATGTAGCGTCGCTTGGTCAGAGCGACCGCGTGGACGTCATTCGCCACCTCAACGGTAACGGGGTGTTCATGCTCAAGGGCGCCGTGGCCTGCGCCGCCGCCGCGCTGGGCATCTCTGAGCCCAGCGTCTACCGCTACCTGCAAAAAGTCCGCAAGGAAGGCTAACGAGCAAAATGGAGTGCGGCCCCACAAGCGATCCGTCACTTGATAAAAGACCCTGCAGCTCGCACGCGCTGCAGGGTCTTTTTGCATGTCATGTTTAGTTGTGGCCAACGCCTTAGAGAGCGGCGACGACCTCGATCTCGACCAGACCGCCAGCCGGAAGGGCGGCAACCTGGAAGGCGCTGCGCGCGGGGAACGGGGCCTCAAACTTGGAGGCGTAGATCTCGTTCACGGCGGCGAAGTCGGCGATGCCGGCCAGGTAGACCGTGGTCTTGACGACATCGGCAAAGGTAGCGCCGGCAGCGGTCAGCAGGGCCTCGACGTTGGCGAGGGACTGCTTGGCCTGGGCCTCGACGCCCTCGGGCATCTTGCCGGTCGCGGGATCGATGCCCAGCTGGCCGGACAGGAACACCATGTTGCCGGCCTGGATACCGGGGGAATACGGGCCGATGGCTGCGGGTGCGTTATCGGAAGACACGACGGTCTTGCTCATGTTTTTCTCCTTACGATCAATTGAGAGAGCGTGAGCGCGGTGTTCACACCGGGAGGCACAGTTCGGTCTGAACACCGCGCTTGATTGGGATAGTACTCAAGGTTTCTGTTTGATGCAAGAATATTATCAGCTTGCGAGAATATTTTATCGCCCAACGGTTTCCCCGAACCGCTGAACGGTTCTCATGTGGAGCAGCCAGTCCAAGCTGCTGAAGACTTTGTCCTGCTTAGGCTGCGGGCGTCGCCCACCGCAGCGACGCCACTATACTTTTGAATATCTGAGCATTTTGAAAGGCAGGATATGACCGCAACCGCCAGCCGAACCACTAACCGCAGGCCCGAGCTTTTGGCCCCCGCCGGAGGCCCGGAGCCCTTTGCCGCCGCGCTCGCCGCCGGGGCAGACGCCATCTACTGCGGCATGGGCAGCTTCAACGCCCGCCGCAAGGCAACCAACTTTACCGACGAGGCCTTTGAGCAAGCCTGCCGCGCCGCGCATCTAGCCGGGTCGCGCGTCTACGTCACGGTCAACATCGTCATCAAGCAGTCCGAGATGGGCGATGCACTGCAGCTCATTCATCGCTGCTCCACGCTGGGCGCCGATGCCTTCATTATCCAGGACTGGGGTCTGTTCTTTGAGGCCAAGCGCACCATGCCCGGCATCGAGACACATATCTCGACCCAGGCGAACATCCACGACGACCGCGGAACCCTTTGGTGCCGTGAGCAGGGCGCCGACCGCGTGACTCTCTCGCGCGAGCTCTCCATCGACGAAATCGCCGCCATTCACGACGCCGCGCCCGATGTGGACCTTGAGGTCTTCAGCCATGGCGCCATCTGCTTTTGCTACTCGGGCCTGTGCCTGCTGTCGAGCTTTGCCATGGCGGGACGATCGGCCAACCGCGGCATGTGCGCCCAGCCCTGCCGCCTGCCCTACGAGTTGATCGACGAGAACGGTCGCGCGCTCTCCCCTGCCGGTCGCGAGCGCGCGCTGTGCCCGCGTGACACCAACACCTCACAGCTTGTTCGCCGTCTGTATGACGCCGGCGCCGCATCGCTCAAGCTCGAGGGCCGCATGAAGGCACCCGATTACGTGTACTCCATCGTTGATGTGTATCGTCACGAAATTGACGACATGCTATCCGGAGCCGCCGTTGCCAAGGACGAGGAAGCCGCCCGCCAGCGCCAGCTCAAGCGCTGCTTCAACCGCGACTTTACGCACGCCTATCAGGACGGCACCTCGGGCGACGAGATGATGAGCTATGAGCGTTCCAACAACCGCGGCCAGATCGTGGGCACGGTGCTGGGCAGCCGCCCGGCCAACCGCGATGTGCGCGGCCTCAAGTCCGACGACCGCCGTCGCCGCGCCGCCATCGCCCGCATTGAGCTGTTTGAGCCCGTGGGCAAAGGCGACCTGCTGGAGCTTCGCCACGATAACGAGTTTGACCAGTTCCTGACCACCATTGCCGCCGATGATGCCGCCGCCGGTGACATCATTGAGTGCCGCGTGCCCCGTAGCATGCCCGAGGGCTGCCGCGTGCGCGTGATTCGAAGCCAGAGCGCCATTGACGCCGCCGGCGCCGCGCTCAAGCGCGATGTGCTGCGCCGCCGAGCTGTTGACGTGTCCGTCGTGGCGCGCCTGGGCGAGCCGTTTACTGTCACACTCACCTGCTGTGACAACCCCGCGCTCACCGCCACCGCCACGGGCTTCACCGTCGAGGCCGCCAAGACCCGCGCCGTCGAGGCATCCGATCTGGTTGAGCACGTCGGGCGCATGGGCTCCTCTCCCTTTGAGGCCGCGAGCTTTGATGTGGCGCTCGATGAGGGCTGCGGCATGGGCTTCTCCGCCGTGCACAAGGTGCGCGCCGCCGCTTGTAAGGCGCTGGAAGAGGCCATTCTGGCACCGTACGAGGAGCGCGCAAAAACGCTCGAGTTGCCGGTGCTCGACAAATGTACGCGCCCCATGCCCAAGCACTACCGCGACGAGCCGCAGATCTGCGCCACCGTCACCTCGCTCGAGGCCGCCGAGGCAGCCCGCGCGGAGGGTGCAACGCGCATCTATATGACCACCGACGCGCTCGAGGCTGTCGGACTCTCCCCTGCCGATGCATTTGAGCAGGGTATCGTGCCCGTACTCGACGAGGTCTGCCGCGCCGTCGACCACGAGCGCGTCGATCCTTGGATCAATGCCGGAGCCACCGTCGCCGTCGGCAATATCTCCGAGCTCGCCGTAGCCGCTCATGCCGGCGCCACGGCCGAGATTCGCTCTTGCCTGCCGGTGCATAACACGCCCTGCATGGAGGCACTTGCCGAGCGCGGAGCCGGTGCGTTTTGGCTCTCGCCCGAGATCACGCTCGACGAGATCGTCTCGCTTGGCACCGCCGCGCCCGCAGCCCTGGGCATCACTGTGTTCGGCCGCCCGCGCGTTATGACGAGTGAGCACTGCATCCTGCAGGTGGCCAATGGCTGCATCCACGATTGCGCTAACTGCCGCCTGCACGCCCGCAAGCTGTCACTCAAGAATATCGACGGCAAGGTCATGCCCGTACGCACCGACATCCATGGCCGCTCTCGCCTGTACGACGCCTACCCCATCGACCTCACGCCGCAGGTTCCTCAGCTGCTCGATGCCGGCGTGCGTCGTCTCATGGTAGACGGAACGCTGCTCGAGACAGATGAGGTGGGCCGTGCCGTCGCCCGCGTCCGTCGTGCCGTCGAAGCAGCACAGGCCGGCCGCAAGCCCGCCGCCCGCCTGCGCGGCGCCACCTCGGGCTGCATGTTTGTGGGAATTAGCTAACCGAAAGGCTTACACGTGAACGAAGAACCTCAAGTCCTTTACTGCGACGCCTGGCTCATGGCCATCGACAAGCCCGCCGGCATGATCGTCCACGGCGACGGCACCGGCGAGCGCACGCTCACCGACTACGCCAGCGACCTGCTGCTGGCGATGGGTGACGGCTTTGCCGCGACCGACATGCAGCCGCTCAACCGCCTGGACCGCAACACCACCGGCGTGGTGTTGTTTTCGCTCGACAAACAGACGCAGCCCGCCTTTGACCAAATGGTCATCGACCACGCCTTCGAAAAGCACTATCTGGCGCTGGTCGAGGGCAAGATCGACTGGAACGAGAAGCTCATCGACAAGCCCATCGCCCGCGACCGTCACGACAGCCGAAAGATGCGCGTCGGCGCCAGCGGCAAGCCGTCTCAAACTCGCGTGAAGGTGCTCAAACGTCTTAAGAGCCGTCGTGGCCTGCCCGCGCGCTCGTATATCGATGTCGAGTTGCTCACCGGCCGCAAGCACCAAATCCGTGTGCACCTGGCAAGCGAGCATCATCCCCTGGTTGGCGACGACCTGTACGGAACGCCGCGCCCCTGCGGCCTGATGCTCCATGCCCACAGCGTGTCCTTCACGCATCCCGTAACCGGCGAGCACATCCACATCGAAGCCCCCTGCCCCTGGGAGCCCTAAACCACCACAATGGGGACAGGCACCTTTGTGGTGGTTTTGCCGCAATGGTTCAACCGCGGTCCCAAAATGTCTCGATCTGTAACAGTTAGAACCCATTTTCCGGTCTATCTGTTACAGATCGAGACATTCAAATCCCCCTTAAGGGAAAATCTCAATCTGTAACACCTAGCCCACTTTTAACGGTCCAGTTGTTACAGACTTAGACAAACCGGCAGACAACGAAAGCGGCAACGCCCGTGATGGACGTTGCCGCTTTTCTATTGAGAAAACTACTCGGTTTTCGTTACTAACCACCACAATGGGGACAGGCACCTTCGTGGTGGTTTTGGCCTTGTCTCGCTGTTAGACAGTGATGACGTTGTCCATCGACTGGTACTTGGCTGGCACCTCGCCCGCGGTAATAATCGTTGCGTCGCGGAAGTCCGCGAATTTTACGGGAGCCACCATGCCAAACTTACTGGCGTCCGAGATTACGAAGCGTTTGGCTGTATGGCGCATCGAGATACGCTTGACCTGCGCTTCCTCGATATCGGGCGTCGTAAAGCCCTGCTCGGCGGCAACGCCGTTAGAACCCCAAAAGCCGCAGTTAAAGTTGTAGCGGTCTAGGGTTGCCAGAGCATCGGGGCCAACGAGCGCCTCGGTCTCGGGTTTAAGCTCGCCGCCCAGCACCACGGTGCGCATGCCGCGCACAGCGAGATGCTGAGCATGGAGCACGGAATCAGTCACATAGGTGACCGATTCGAGATGCGGAAGATGCTCGATGAGTCTGAGCGTTGTCGAACCCGAATCGATGTACACAAAGCTCTCGGGCTCCACGAGCGCCGCGGCGCGGGCGCAGATACGCTCCTTGTCGTCGTTATGGAGATCACTGCGCTCACTGATCGTTAGGTCGCGCGTCACGTGCGCGCGCTCAAGACTTGTCGCGCCACCGTGCACCTTGGCGATGCGGTGCGCTCGGTCGAGCGTCTGTAGGTCGCGTCGAATGGTAGAGGCCGTCACGCCCAGGGCATCGGCAAGCTCGGGCACCGTTACCGAGCCAGCCTGCTGCACCATCGACACGATCGTATTGAGCCTATCTTCCGCAAGCATCGCTTACTCCTCCTCGGGGTAGACGACTCCCCAATCGGCGCGGAGCTTGGTCATGAGCTCCATCACATCAGAAGCATAATCCAGAAGCTCACGCTTGGAATCGTCGCCGGCGACGGCCTGCTCGAGGTCAGCCATCTCGTAGCACAGGGCATAAGCCTCGGTGCCCGCGGCGACCTCCTCGCGATGACCGTCCGCGGTCCACACGATCGTCGCGTGATCGGCGCGCGGATACTCGTTGACCTCGACATAGCAATTGTCAAAGCTGATAACCGAGCGCTTTGGCTGCTTGGAGTGGAGCGTAAGGCTCACGACGCCCAGCTGCTGCTCGGCATTGCGGCAGACGATGCCGCCTGCAACGTCCACGCCGGTCTCGCAGGTGTTACCCAGAGACACGACCTCGACGGGCTGGCTCGCCATAAACAGGCGCATGACGGACAGGGCGTATACGCCAATATCGAGCATTGCACCGCCGGCGAGGTTGCGATTGTAGAATCGGTTGGTCAGGTCGCCGTACTCCTTGTAGCTACCAAAGTTGAGCTGAGCGAGGTTCATGCGGCCAAACTCGCCGGCATCCATGCGGCGGCGCAGCTCTTGATACAAGGGCATGTGGAGCACCGTGGTAGCGTCCATAAGGACCACGTTGCGTTCGGCGGCAATGGCGCGGGCCTCATCGAGCTCGGCGGAGTTGAGCGTGATGGCCTTCTCGCAGAGAACGTGCTTGCCGGCCGCCAGGGCGGCGCGCAGATAGGTGATATGGGTGTTGTGCGGGGTGGTGATGTAGACGGCGTCGATGTCAGGATCGGCGTAGAGATCCTCAACCGTGTCATAGACCTTCTCGACGCCGTACTGGTCGGCAAAAGTCTGAGCCTTGGTGAGCGTGCGGTTGGCAACGCCCGTAAGCTTGCGGCCGGCCAGGGCAAGGGACTGAGCCATCTGGTTGGCAATAACGCCGCAACCGATCACAGCCCAACGGAGCTCGGGAGCCGTAAAGATGTCGTTAGGGAACGGCTTGTCCTGGACCGAAGCAAATGCTGCTTTGGCGGCTGCCGCGGCGTCGAGTGGAGCCTGCTTGGAATCTGCCATGAATACCTCCTGCGTCGTGAAAAGTCTTTCAATTCTGACAGCTATATATTCGCACAAATACGCGTGTATGTGCGTACTTCTGCGTATATAACCGCCAAACGGTCAAAATACAACCGCAGACGGCGCATATACACGCATGGTCACGCAATCCTGCGCACGCAAATACGCACAAATGCGCACTAATCATTGCTCAGAGACGGGGAATTCTACTTAGAACTTCAAAGACAGGATGATCCGCTTCACCACGTCACTCATGGCGCGCTGCAGCTCTAAGGACCGTCCCAAACTGCCGACAGAAAAGGAACGTCCCCAGGCGCCGGCATTTCAAGAGCACTCATTTAAGTCTGTCCCCAATGAGTGCAATCACTCATGTAAGCCTGTCCCCAATGAGTGGGAGTAATCAGAGACCCTTTGCGAGGGAGGCCGGACGTGGCCTTCCTCGTTTTTATTCATGGACTTTAGTCCGTGCCGCACGGCACGCGCGGCATAGAAAGCCACCCGCTCAGCGGGTGGAGGCCAATTTCCGCTACGCGACAAAACCTTCCCCCTAGCATGAGGATTGTTCAGGTCATCATGCTAGGGGGAATGTGATTGCTGTGGCCCAGAAAGCCGACAGCCTCGCGCACACGAAATGGCTATGCAAGTACCGCATCGCACCGAGGTCAAGCTCGTCGCCGCCATCGCCGAGAAGCACCCCAAGGTGCGCTTTGCCGTGAGCTGCACCTCGGCCTACGCCGACCTCTACGGCCGCATGGAGCAGGCCCTGCGCGAGCGCGTGGCCAACGCGGTGGAGGTCGTCCGCTCCGACATCAGCCCCGCGCTTCTTGTCCACACCGGTCCAAACCTCGTGGGTGTGGCGGTCCAGGGACTCTAGCGGAGGCGGGGCGTCCTGCCCCAAAAACAAATGCAAAAGACGAGCGCTTCTTGCCGCCCAATTGGCAAGAAGCGCTCGTCTTTTCTTACCGTGTTGTATGGCGGAGAGAGCGCAAGTTACGCGAGCGCCCTTCTTGCCAGCTCGGCCGCGCCGAGGATTCCTTGGTCGCCGCCGCAGCCCGGGGCGCAGATGTAGCTCTCCATGTCCTTAAGCTCGGCGGTCTGGATGTAGCCACCCAGATATTCGAGGGTCTTCTTGCGGACGATGCCGTAGAGCTGCTCCTGGTGCATCACGCCACCGCCGAGGACGATGCGGCGAGGCGAGTACATGAGCACGAGGTTCGCACACATCTGCCCCAGATAATCCCCCTCGAGCATCCACACCTCATCGTTGTCCGCGAGCTCGGCCGCGGGCTTTCCCCAGCGCGCGGCGATGGCGGGGCCGGAGGCGAGGCCCTCGAGGCAGCTCGCGTGGCTCGGGCAGACGCAGCGTCCTTCCTCGGTGGGACGGGTCCTTACCAGCATGTGACCGGCCTCGGGGTGCAGCATGCCGTGAAGGAGCCTGCCCGCGCACATGACGCCCGCGCCCACGCCGGTGCCGATGGTCACGTAGACGGCGTCCTTGAGCCCCTTGCAGCAGCCGAAGACCACTTCGCCGAGGCAGGCAACGTTCACGTCCGTATCGTAGGCCACCGGAATCCCGAGGGCGTCGGCGAACGCGGCGCGAAGACCATAGCCTCGCCACGCGAGCTTGGGCGTTTGGAGGATGGAGCCGTAGCGCTCGTCGGCGGGGTCGACGCAGGTCGGGCCGAAGGCGCCGATGCCCAACGCGTCCACATCGCGGGCGGCGAACCACTCGATCATCTGCGGGACGGTCTCGGCGGGCGCAAGCGTCGGGGTCTCCATACGGTCGAGGACCTCGCCGTCGCCGGACACCACGGCACAGACCATCTTGGTCCCGCCGGCCTCGAGGGCGCCGAGCCTCATTTGCTTTTCGCTCACGTGATCCTCCTTACAAAGGGACGCCCGCAGTCATGGTCAACCGCGGACGCCCATAACGTTGGCTTGTTTCGAGGCGACCCTACCTGGGCACGCGGTCCTGCCTTGCGGCAAACGGGGCGAGCACGGCGTGCGGCTCGCTTTGGTACCAGTAGGCGACGGTGGAGATGTCGTCCTCGCGCTCGTAGAGCTTGATGTCGTCGTTGCCGAGGTCCTGGAACGTCACGCGCAGGTCCTCCTTGAACGAGATCGGGTCGGGAAGGTGCCACCTGTAGAGGCCGTGCCTGGGCAGCGCGTCGTCGTTGGTCGCGAGCATCGGGTTCGGGTTCGGCTTGCCCGCGCTGAAGCGGTCGCGCGTGGCGTCGCGCGTCGAGCGGTACGGGTAGCCGGCGAACAGCGTGTTGAAGCACTGCGCCTCGGGCAGTGCGTGGGGCGGCCTGTCGAGGAAGGCCCAGGCACCGCCGAAGTAGTCCTCGGCTCCCGTCGAGGTGACCGTGGGGAACTCCTCGTCGCCGTCGAGGAAGAACTTCATCTCGCCCTCGCCCCACCAATAGCGCTCCAGGGCGCACAGGGCCATGTAGGTGCCGACGTAGTAGCCCTTACCGCGCACGCCGTCGAGCACGGTGTAGTCGACGCCCCTGCGGGTGCTGCGCTCGCGGTTAAAACGGGCGTGGAAGTACATGGCGTCGTCCGGCACGTCGGTGAGCGCGTAGTTGAACGTGTAGAAGATGTACTTAATGAACCCGGGGTGCTCGCTCGTAAGCGTGACCTTGGCGTGCTTCCTGAAGGGCATCTCGAAGTAGCAGTTCATGCCGCCCGTCGGGTTCACGCAGATGGGCATCGAGTTGACGATGGCGCGCTCACCGAAGCCGTTGCAGAAGAAGTCGCCGACAGGGCACTCGACCGAGGGGGTCTCCTCGTCGTCCCAGTAGAAGCGCAGCACGAGGTCGCGCATGACGAAGCTGCCGGCGGCGGTCTTGTCGGGGACGGTCATCCAGATGTGGCGGATGATGCCGGGGCCCTCGATGTCCGCGAGCGTGATGGTCTCGCCGGACTCAAGGGGCACGCAGCACGAGCCCTTGCGGCCGACGCCGAGGTGGCTGGCCGACATGGCGGCACGGCCCTTCTCGCCCGTGATGTTCTCGGGGGTGATGGCGCGGCTTTCCTCACCGCCGTGCATCCACACGTCTTTAAGGAACTCTCTCATCGTCGACCTCCTCTATTCGTCGTCTTCGCACTCGGCGGAACTGGCACCGTTCACGTAGACGATCTGCTGGCGCGCCTCGTCGACGAGGGCGTCGAAATCGAGTTTCTCGTCGGGGCGCGCGAGCGCGACCGTCATGGCGAGCGGGAGGTTGACACCCGCGATCACGTGGATCCGGTCGGAGGCGAAGCGGGAGAAGCGCTGGTTCACGCTGCCGCCGAGCGCGTCGGTGAGGACGACGACCTCGTCAGTGCCCGAAAGAGCCGCCTCGACCGCCGCGTCAAGCCCCTCGCCGTTGTCGTTCACGTAGGCGCACACGGCGTTGACGGCGTCGCTCTTACCCGTAAGGAACTCGAGGGTGTCCTTGAAGCCCTGGGCGAGAAGGGAATGGCTCGCCACAACTATCTTTCTCATTGATTCACCAATCTCTTGGGTCGAAGCTAGGCGAGGATGCCAGCGGCGGAGGCGACCATCGCGAGGACGATCACCACGAGGATGAGGGCCGTCATGCTCGCGTTCTTCTTGGTAAGAAGGTAATACGCGCTTCCCGTGATGGCGGCGGGGATCATGGCAGGCAGGATCTTGTCGAGCAGCGGCTGAATCTCCATCGAGACGTCGCCGAAGCTGAAGCTAATCGGGCAGGTGACGCCGATGACCGAGGCGATGAGGCAGCCGACCACGGTGAGGCCGAGCACGGAGGCGGCGGCAGTGAGGTTGGGAAGCTTCTCGCTGAAGTCGGTGACGAGCTTCACACCCTGCTTGTAGCCGAACTCGAGGGCGTGCATGCGGACCCAGAAGATGGCCAGGATGAGCGCGAACCAGATGCCGGCTCCCACGGGGTTGCCCTCGATGGCCATGTAGGCGGCGATGGAGCCCATGATGGTCGGGATCATGGTCATGAGCAGGGAGTCGCCGACGCCGGCGAGCGGTCCCATGGTGCCGATCTTCAGGTCTTGGACGGCGTCCGCCGCCGCGAGGCCGTCACGCTCCTCCATGGCCACGCAGGCGCCGAGGATGATGGCGGCGAGCCAAGGCTGGGTGTTGTAGTAGCGGAAGTGGTTGTTGAGCGCTTGCTTATAGTCCTCGTCGTTCGTGTAGATCTTCCTCAGGATCGGCGAGAGGGCGTAGGCGACCGAGGCGCCCTGCTGGGTCTGGTAGTTGAAGGTGCACACGCTCATGAGCCAGCGCCAGTTCGCGTTGCGCAGGTCCTTCTTGGTGACCTTATAGCCGGAGGGCTTGCCCTCGGCGGCGGTGATGTTCTCGTTTTCCATGGTTACTCATCCTCTCCGATGAAGGCGTCTGCGGAAGCGTGGGCGGTGAGCTCGGCGTCCTTCTCGGCACGCTGATAGAACGCGATCGCGAGGGCAACGCCGACGATGGCGGCACCGATGATGGGCACGTTCAGGAAGGCCGAGAGGAAGAAACCGGCGAGCAGGTACTGGAAGTACTTGGCGGTTGGCATGTAGCGGAGCAGCATGGCGATACCGATGGCCGGGAGCATCTTGCCGGCGAGGGTGAGGCCGGAGAGGAACCACTGGGGCATGACCTCGAGGAGCCAGTTGACGGCGGGCTGGCCGAGCGTCACGGAGACAAAGACGGGCAGGGCGGCGCACAGGCCGAAGAGCGCGGGGCAGACCCACAGGATGGCGTTCATCTGATTGAACTTACCCTCGTTGCAGAACTTCTGGGACTTCTCGACGACAAAGCCGTTGAGGATCTTGACGACGACGTCGAGCTGGATGCCGAGCATGCCGACCGGCAGGCCGATGGCGAGGCCCGTGTCGGAGCCCAGGGTCACGCCGTAGGCGGTGGCGATGATGGCCATCGTGCCGTAGTCGGGAATCGACGAGCCGCCGAAGCCCGCGACGCCGAGCTGCATGAGCTGGATGGTGCCGCCGATGACGAGGCCGGTCTGCCAGTCGCCCATGACGACGCCGGTGATAAGGCCCCAGAAGACGGCATAGTTGACGAAGATCATCGGGATGCCGTAGTAGTCCACGTGCTTGATGAAGGCAAGCAGGGTCAAAAGGACGACCTGCAGGATAGTGAAGTTGACCATGATCCCTCCTTAGATGAGGTCGGCGACGGAGACGGGCTTGTCGGCGGGCACGAACTGTGCCGTCACCTTGACGCCGTGGGCGATGAGCGCCTTGTAGCTTTGGACGTTCTCGGCGGAGGCATAGGCGCGCTGGGTGAGCTGGACGCCGCCCTCCTTGACAAGAGAGCCGCCGACGATCAGCGACGGGAGCTCGATGCCCGACTCGACCAGGTGAAGCATCGTCTCGGGTTCCTTGGCGATGACAAAGACCTTCTCGCGGTCGTACTTACCCGCCGCGAAGTTCTTGAGCGCGGTCTCCTCGGAGATGATCGAGACGGCCATGCCCGCGGGGCGCGCCATCCTCATGGTGGACTTCAGGACCTCGTCGCCGGCGACCTTGTCGTCGATGACCATGACTCGGGTTGCGCCCGACACCGGGGCCCACTGCGTCACGATGATGCCGTGAAGCAGGCGATTGTCGATTCGTGCCATAACAACACTCATGTTTGCTCCTATCAAATCAAGTTTTTCATTCAGCACTGCCTTGGCGCTATCCGGATTCGCGCCGGGCGAGGGGTTATCGGATTATTGAAGACGCGCGGTCAGCTCGTGACGGCGCGGGGGGTCACTCGTCGAACAGGAGGCTCGAGGAGCCGAGACGCTCCTCTCGCGCCGGGGCGGCGCTCACGCTGATGTAGTCGAAGACGTAGGCGATCTCGCTTACAGGAACCTCCACGCGATAGCGCGTCGAGATGCTCGAGAAACTCTGCCTGAAGGACTCGATGAAGTCGGTGTGCTCTTCCTCGAAGCGATCCTGGCCGACGTAGGTCTCGATGGGGTTGCGGGTGACGAGGCGCTCGACGAGGCAACAGAGGTGAACGTACAGCCCGATGATGGCGTTGCTGCTGATCTTCTCGCCCGTTCTGCGCTGAAGCTCGTGCACGGCGCTCTCGATCTCGTGGAACAGCCGCTCCGGGTCGAGGATGGTGATGGAGCGGATAACGTTCTGCAGCGTCATATTCGAAAGCAGCTTCTCGTGGAAAGAAGCGAGCTCGGAGACGTCGAGCCACCTGCCGAACACGGCATCGACCTTCGAGGCGGACGCCGTCGACATAATGTCTTCGAGGGCGACGAAGGGAACGGAGGCAATCCTGGGGTCTCCCGTGCCGATGACGGCGCAGACGCGGTGCTCGGAGAAAACGGCGTCGTTCGACCCGTTCGCGGCAAGCTGCTTGAAGGGCCTCGTGAGCAGGCGCGCGCCTATGGTGCGCGGGAGGCTCTGCGAGACGAGCTGACGTATCCTCTCGGCCGCGTCGACCCCGGACTCGGAGCAGAAGACGATGGCGTCCTCACGGTTGACGCGCTCGATTACCTTGCAGTGCGTCACGCACACGGCGGTCGCATCGCCAAGAACCTCGGCGATGGACTTGCCGCCGAGCAGCCCGGACCCGATCTCGAGCGCGAGCCCGGTGGAGACGTTGTTCACCACCCCGATGGTGGAGTCGGTAACGTTCTCGAGGGCCTTATAGGCCTCCTCCAAAGAGCCCATGTCAACAAGAAACACGACCCCGGTGCAGTAGGAATGGCGGTCGACGAGGCGCTGGAGCGGACCGACGATGTCCTTCAGCTGCTGGTCGTAGGGCATGTCGACCGCCTCGTACACATGCACGCCGAGCATACGGTTCGCCGCGTCGGCGATGCTCGTCGCCGTCGAGTAGCCGTGTGACAAGATGACGCAGAGCGTCCGAAGGGCCTTCGCGTCGCGAGACTCCGATGCGACGCACAGCGTCAGAAGCGTCTTCGTGAAGTGATCGAGCGAGATTCCGAGCGCCCCTTCCATGTCTGCGGCGACCTGATCGGAGACGCTCGAGGCAAACGGCAATTCGGAGGTCACGGCACCGAGGAGATGGGAAATTTGCTCCGCACAGGCAGACTTTCGCTTAGCCAGGCCGATGCCCGGCCACAACTGCAGGCAAATCTCCTGGGCCAGTAGAAAAGTGACCTTCCTCGAAAGCTCGATGCCATAAGAAGAGCCTGCGTCGGCAAGGACCGCGCCCACGACGCGCTCGAAGGCGCGCGACCTCGATGAGGCGACGCCGTGGCCGAAGATCAAGTGATCCTCAACGCCGCGCACAGCGGAGACAGCTTGCGAGACAAGCTCGGAGACAGAGAGCTCCCCGGCGCAGAATCGCTCATCGAGAGAGCACAGGGCATCGAGCGCCTGCTCGACCGGCCCTGTGCTCTCGGCGGCATCCAGGGACGCGTCGATCAGAACGCCATCGTCGGGCTGTTGATCGATCTGCGCGGAGGAGAGGAGCCCGCTGGGAAGAAGATACGGGCGAACGACGACGTAGTCGCCCTCGCGATTGAGGAACGCTTTGGCGCAGCAGTTCGTCACGCAGGCGCGCAAGCCGGCGATGTTATCGGAAAAGTCCGCGTTCACGAGGCAACGGTATGCGCCGCGGCTGATCTTCACATCAGAACCGATTCGGCACCCCTCGCTGCGCAGGAAGCTCAAGATGAGATCCTCGCGCTCCTCGGGGGTCCGCTCCTTGAGTGAGGGGACGCGGGCACAGATGGGCATTTTGCTGTAGGCCGAGGAAACCTTCGGGTCATCGGCGGAAAGCGTCGTCGAAAGAACGAGGCGAGCGCGCGGCGCATCCTGGGAGGCATCGAGCCCGAGGGCCGTCGCAAGGCAGTGCTCCATCGCAGAGGGAGAGAGTGCCTCGATGCCGTTGACAAAGACCACACCCCCGCGCGATTTCGCGATCGACTCGTCAAGAAGCCCGTTGAACGAGGCGGCGTCCGGGACCCCGGCGCAGTCGATGCGCACATAGGAGGAGTCGCGGGACAGCAAGCCCTGGTTCTTGCCGTACTCGTACACAAGGCGAGAAAGGAAAGACTTGCCGACACCCACGCCGCCGCTCAAGAGGATGGGCAGGCCGAACGGAGGGTACTGAACCGCAGCCTTGCACTGCTCGACAACGGAGCTGAGGCTAAGGTCGAAGCCCACGGCACGCGCGAAGTCGCGGTGATCGGCGATTCCCGTCGCCTGGATGAGGTCGGCGAGCGAGGCGTACTCGCTTGCAGAGAGCTTTACCTGAAAACGCTTCTGGAACGCGCGGCGATGAAAATAACGGACAGGCCTGCCCGCCACCTTAACCACAAGGCCGGCGCGAACAAGGTCGTTGAGGTACTGGCTCGCCAGACTCCTGGAGATGATGAGCGTCTCGGCGATGTCGGAGGTGGACAGACGGGCAAGGTCGTCGAGCGAGACGGCAGAGGTGAGGGCCTCGAGATGCTCGAGAATCCTGTCCCTCATGTCGACGGGCTTCTTTGCCAAGCTGTCCTGTGCGGTCTTGTCCATGACTTCTTACCTCCTCGTACAAGGAGTATAAGGGGAGCACAGAGAACGGAAGGGGGCGCGTGGGGGAATCAACAGCCCCGAGGAGAAGTCCACCACTTGAGGGGCAGAAAACAACGGCCATTGAACATTCAGGGCCGACGCTCAACACTTCGGCTCGACACTTCGCTTTGGAAAGGGCCCTGCGCGCCGGGGTCCCAACATAAAGAAGGGCCCCGGCGCGCAGGGCCTAAAGCTTAACCATGCGCGCGGCGATGCGGGCGCAGTCGCAGGCGGCCTTCTTCTCGAAGGTGTTGTAGTCGACGACCTGGCCCTCGGCGCAGGGCTTGTCGCTGATGGCGCGCACGACGACGAGGGGCACGCCGTTGAGATAGGCGGCCTGCGCGATGGTGCAGCCCTCCATCTCGCAGCACAGGTCGCCGAAGGTC
Source organism: Collinsella sp. CLA-ER-H6 (assembly GCF_040092305.1). Taxonomy (NCBI): domain Bacteria; kingdom Bacillati; phylum Actinomycetota; class Coriobacteriia; order Coriobacteriales; family Coriobacteriaceae; genus Collinsella; species Collinsella sp. CLA-ER-H6. Next base: position 67,267 of record NZ_JBBNLS010000005.1, on the reverse strand, counting down.
GCGAGGATGCGCTCCTTCTGTTCCGCGGGCGAGACGAACTGGTCGCCGGAGACGACGCGGCCCTCGAGGACCTTAATGTCGGGGGCGACGGCGGCCGCGGCGGCGCATGCCGCCAGCAAGGGCCGGAACGGATCGCGCAAGATCAAGGCGTCGCCCAGGAGGTCGGGCGTTACCGTCAGCCGGCGCCGCGTCTGCCGCATCATGAGGGAGAACGGCCTGGCCGGCACATACGGCAGGAAGAGGTTCAAGGTGCACCCCGGGGCGGTCAACGAGGCCGACGTGCCGAACGTCGTCGCGCGCGGCTTCGGCGGCAGGGCGCCGCGCACCCAAATATGCAGCGACCTGGCCTGCGTGCGCGTCGGGCCATCGTGGAACTACGTCTGCCTGCTCGTCGACCTCTGCAACGGGGAGATCGTCGGCCACTCCGCAGGACCGAGGAGGGGCGCGCGAGCTCCGAGCCAAGCTCTCGGATTACGTGCACTGGTACAACAACTTCAGGATCCACTCGACACTGGGCTACATGTCGCCGGTCGAGTTCAGGGAGGCGGGACCGTCCCTCCCGGAATCGTCCAAATTGGTGTTGCCAATCCATAGCCAATCCAGCCATCATCTCCGCGAAGGCGGACGTCAGGAAAAGCTCGGCTTGAGCTCGGTCGGACGCGGTCTGTGGGGCATCATTCAGGCTCAGGGGGTCTCCTTGTCTTCTTCGGTCGCAACCTGAATGATAGGAACGGCCCCTTCTCTCTTTCCCTTTCGTTTTCGACGCGTCACTCTCTCGGCGGGCTTAAGGCCCGCGCTCGCGGGTGCAGGGGCTGCGCCCAAACCCCAAAAACTTAACGCCGTGCTCGAAGCGTTTCCGGACGTCAGCGTAATCTCAAATCCCGTTAGTCAACTCATGAGCAAGCCACCTGAGACTACTCATTTCTCCTACTGGCAATGATGACCTGCGACCTGCAGTTTTGCAAACTGTTTGAAAGCCACCTGCGTTGATTCACTTCCTATTGCAGCTGGCGTCTTGCACGCGAAAAGGCATTTGAGTTTCAAAACGGGCGTTTCGGCGCTATCGAGCCTTCAAAGGCATCCCGCCGCGCCCTTTGGGACTAAAACAAAAACTCAAAGCCCTGAGTTCGAAAATAGTTTTTGGAGTTGTCCCGACTTTTGTCACCGAAGCCGACGAAACGCGACAGGGTGTCACCTGGCGGCACTCGATTCGAGACGGCACCGAAAACTGGATGCAACCGGAATGACGGGACGGCAGAACCGAAGCCATCGAGTAGCGATAGAAAAAAGCCCGGGTGCCGTGGGGGCATCCGGGCCTTTGCTAGCAACTTGATGTTGCGGGCAGCTTAGAACTTGTGGCCGCACTTCTTGCAGACGCGCAGCTTGTTCTTGCCGTCCTTCTCGTGACCGACGCGGGTAACCTTACCGCACTCGGGGCAAACGAGATTGACGTTGGAGGCGTCGATGGGAGCCTCCTGCGAAACGATGCCGCCCTGCTGGTTGGCAGCGTTGGGCTTGACGGCCTTCTTGACGACCGAAACGCCCTCGACAACGACCTTGTTCTCGGCGGGGAGAGCACGCAGGACAACGCCCTGCTTGCCGCGATCCTTACCAGAGAGAACCTGGACCTTATCGCCCTTCTTGATATACATATATCTCCCCTAACTACAGGGTCTCGGGAGCGAGCGAGACGATCTTCATGTACTTCTTGTCACGAAGCTCGCGAGCGACGGGCCCGAAGATACGGGTGCCGACGGGCGAACCATCGTTGTTGATGACAACGCAGGCGTTCTCATCAAAGCGAATGTAGGAGCCATCCTTGCGGCGGATCTCCTTAACGGTGCGAACGACGACGCAACGGACAACGTCCTTCTTCTTGACGTTGGCGCCAGGGGTAGCCTCCTGGACAGCACCGATGAACACATCGCCGATGCCTGCATAACGACGCTTGGAACCGCCAAGCACCTTGATGCAGCGAATCTTGCGAGCGCCGGAGTTGTCGGCGACGTTCAGCATGGTTTGCATCTGAATCATGGTAGATGTTCCTCCGAACTAAGAACCGAAGAGAGGTGCGCAGCCTTTAGGCGGCCTGTGGTATGCAAACCAGGCATACGCACATCTTCGGAAACGTACAAGTCGTAAGAGCGACTGCTTATTTAGCGCGCTCGACGACCTCGATGAGGCGCCAACGCTTCATCTTGGACATAGGACGGGTCTCCATAACGCGGACGGTGTCGCCCACGCCAGCCGTGCACTCCTCGTCGTGAGCGTGCAGCTTCTTGGAGCTGGTCATCATCTTGCCGTACTTGGGGTGACGCTTGCGCTCGGTGATGGTGACAACAATGGTCTTGGCACCGGAGACGGAGGTAACGACACCCGTACGGACCTTACGCGAGTTACGCGAATCAGTCATGTTCTCTCCTTAGGTCCTACTCGGCGACAGCGGACTTCTCCGCTGCGATCTCGCGGGCGCGCTGCTCCGTGAGGACGCGAGCGATGTCCTTCTTCACGGTGTTGACGCGAGCGGTGTTGTCCAGCTGGCTGGTGGCCATCTGGAAACGAAGGTTAAAGAGCTCGGCGCGCATTTCCTTCAGCTTCTCAACGAGCTGAGCGTCCGAGAGCTCACGAATCTCTGCGGGCTTCATTAGTTCTCCTCCTTGGCGGCGGCGGCGTCCTCAGCAGCCCACTTGGCCTCGAGAGCGGCCTCCTCAGCCATCTCCTTCTCGATGCGCTGCTCAGCGTTCTTGGCAGCAACAATCTTGGTCTTGATGGGAAGCTTGTGCTGTGCAAGACGCAGAGCCTCGCGAGCGACCTCCTCGGGCACGCCCTTGACCTCGAACATGATGCGGCCGGGCTTGACGACGGCCACCCACTCCTCGGGGTTACCCTTACCAGAACCCATGCGAGTCTCAGCAGGCTTCTTGGTGATGGGCTTATCGGGGAAGATCGTGATGTAGACACGACCGCCACGCTTCATGTAGCGGGTCATGGCAATACGAGCGGCCTCGATCTGACGGTTGGTGATCCAATGGGCCTCGAGAGCCTGGATACCAAACTCGCCGAAATGCAGCTCGGTATTACCCTTGGCCTGGCCCTTCATGGAGCCACGCTGCACCTTGCGGTGAAGAATACGCTTAGGGGCAAGCACTACTGACCCCTCCTCTCGGAGTTACGACGACGAGGACGGGAAGAGCCCTCGAGTGCAGGGTTGGGAACAGGCTGGCCCGGGAGCTTCTCGCCCAGGTAGATCCAGACCTTCACGCCGCAAGCGCCCATGGTGGTGCTGGCGACAGCCGTGCCGTAGTCGATCTTGGCACGGAGGGTGTGCAGAGGCACGCGACCCTCGCGGTACCACTCACGACGGCCCATCTCAGCACCGCCGAGACGACCGGAGCACTGGATACGGATGCCCTTAGCGCCGGCCTTGCGGGCGGACTGGACAGCCTTGCGCATAGCGCGACGGAAGGCAACGCGGCCCTCGAGCTGCTCGGCGATAGACTGAGCAACGAGGTTGGCGTCGAGCTCGGGGCGCTTGATCTCGACAACGTCGACGGAGAGTTGACCCTTGGAGACGCCAGCGACCTTCTCGAGCTCGGTGCGGAGGGTATCGATCTCGGCACCCTTCTTACCGATGACAACGCCGGGGCGAGCGGTGAGGATGATGACCTTCACCTTGTCGCCAGCGCGCTCGATCTCGACGCGGGAGACAGCTGCGCGGGAAAGACGCTTCTCGAGGTACTTGCGGATCTCGAGATCGTTACCGAGGGTCTTAGCGTAATCCTTCTCTGCGAACCAGCGGGAGCGCCAGTTCTCGGTGATGCCAAGACGGAAGCCGGTGGGGTAGACTTTCTGACCCATACAGCTTTACGCCTCCTTTCGAGGAGCAACGACGACGGTGATGTGGGAAGTACGCTTCAGAATGCGAGAAGCGGAACCCTTGGCGCGGGGACGGATGCGCTTAAGCGTCGGACCCTCGTCAACATAGGCAGCGGCGACAACCAGGTTGTCGGCACGCAGACCGTTGTTGTTCTCGGCGTTCGCAACGGCGGAACGGAGAACCTTCTCGACATCCACGGCGACGGCGCGGTCGCAGAAGTGGAGGATGTCGAAGGCCTGAGCGACAGGCTTGCGGCGGATCAGATCGACCACCAGGCGGGCCTTGCTGGGGGAAACACGCACGTACTTAGCGACGGCGCGAACCTCGGTGGCCTCAGTTTCAATAGACTTAGTTGCCATTTACGGTTAACCCCCTATTTGGCCTTGTGGCCACGGAACGTACGAGTCGGCGCGAACTCGCCGAGCTTGTGACCAACCATGGACTCGGTAACATACACGGGCACATGCTTGCGGCCGTCGTGGACGGCGATGGTGTGACCAACCATCTCGGGGAAGATGGTGGACGCGCGGGACCAGGTCTTCACGACGTCCTTCTTGCCAGCCTCGTTCATCGCGGTGATACGCGAGAGAAGGCGAGTCTCCACGAACGGGCCCTTTTTGAGACTTCTGCTCATAAGTGCTTTCTCCTAAAACTCGGTATCCGAAATTACTTCTTACGGCGACGAATGATGTGCTGGTTCGAGACCTTCTTCTTCTTGCGCGTACGAAGGCCCTTCGTCGGCTTACCCCAGGGGGTAACAGAGGGACGACCAGAGGTGTGGTTCTTGCCCTCGCCACCGCCGTGCGGGTGGTCGACAGGGTTCATGACGGTACCGCGGACGGTCGGGCGCACGTTCATGTGACGCTTACGGCCGGCCTTGCCGATGACGATGTTGGAGTGATCGGCGTTGCCGACCTCACCGACGGTGGCGCGGCAGGTAACGAGGATGCGGCGCATCTCGGAGGAAGGCATACGGACGATAGCGTACTTGCCCTCCTTACCCATCAGCTGGCAGGAGTTACCGGCGGAACGGGCGATAGCAGCTCCCTTGCCCGGCTGGAACTCGACGGCGTGGATGAGCGTACCGACGGGGATGTCGGCGAGGGGCAGAGCGTTGCCCGGCTTGATGTCGGCGTCAGAACCGGACATGATGGTCTGACCGACCTCGAGGCCCTTGGGGGCCAGGATGTAGCGCTTCTCACCGTCAGCGTAGTGCAGCAGAGCGATGCGAGCGGAACGGTTCGGATCGTACTCGATCGTGGCAACCTTGGCGGGCACGCCGTCCTTGTTGCGCTTGAAGTCGATCACGCGGTAACGACGCTTCACGCCGCCGCCCTGGTGGCGGGTGGTGATGCGGCCGTTGTTGTTACGACCGGCCTTCTTGGGCAGGGGCTCGAGAAGAGACTTCTCGGGCTTGGTGCAGGTGATCTCGGAGAAGTCGGAGATCGTCTGCCAACGCCTACCAGCGGAGGTCGGCTTAAGGTGCTTTACAGCCATTACAATCCCTTTCAATAGGAATCCGTTAGCCATCGCAGACAGGGATTCGAGGTTCTGCCTCGGGTGCGATGACACCGGACGTATACACGGTTCCGGGCGTGTCCATTTAATACGCCCAAAACCTTGAGCTCTCGCCTCCCCTATTTGGGAGGCATGAGCTCACTCAACAGCAGCGAGTCTTAGGCCTGGTTGCCAAAGACCTCGATGGTGTCGCCCTCGGCCAGCGTGACGATGGCCTTCTTCCAAGAACGGGTCTTGCCGGCGACATAGCGCACGCGCTTGGTCTTGGGCTTGACCGTCAGGGTGTTCACGCGAACGACCTTGACGCCGAAGATCTCCTCGACAGCGTCCTTGATCTGATACTTGTTAGCATCCTTGGCGACCTCGAACGTGTACTTGTTCAGCTCCATGCCGGAGAAGGAACGCTCGGACACGATCGGACGGATGATGATCTCGTGGGCGGTCATTTATGCAAGCACCTCCCCGAAGTGAGCGGCGATGTCGGCGGGCATCAGCACGGCGTTGTTGTTGACGAGATCGTAGGTGTTGGCCTCGTCAGCGGTGATGATGAACGTCTTGGGAATGTTGCGGAACGACAGGTAGGCGTTGACGTCCTCATCGCGAACGATGATGGTCAGACGCTTGCCCTCAAGACCGAGGGCCTTGAGCATGGCGACGGCAGCCTTGGTGGAAGGCTTCTCGAAGCCGTAGTCGTCGACGAGCACGAGCTCGCCATCGGCCAGCTTGGCGGACAGCGCGGAGCGCATAGCCAGCTTGACCTCCTTGTTGTTCATACGCTTAGCGTAGGAACGGGGCTTGGGGGCGAAGACAACGCCACCGTGACGCCACTGGGCAGCACGGATGGAACCCTGGCGGGCACGGCCGGTGCCCTTCTGACGCCAAGGCTTCTTGCCGCCACCGGAAACCTCAGAGCGACCCTTAGCAGACTGGGTGCCCTGACGCCAAGAGGCCATCTGGCACTTGACGATGTGGTGCATAACGTGGATGTTCGGCTCGATGCCGTACACCTCAGCGGCGAGCTCGGCCTCGGCGACCTTCTTGCCCTCGCTGTTCTTTACTTCAAACTTTGCCATTTAAGTGTTCTCCTTGGTATGACGCTGGGCTAAATGGGCTGGGCCCTTAGGCCATACGGATGGCGACGAGACCATTCTTGGCACCCGGGACAGCGCCCTTGACCAAGATGAGGTTCTGCTCGGCATCGATGCGGACAACGGAAAGGTTCTTGACGGTAACGCGCTCGTTACCCATGTGACCGGCCATCTTGACGCCCTTGAGGACGCGCGCAGGATAGGCGCACTGACCGATAGAACCGGGGTGACGCTGGAAGTGAGAACCATGCGTCATAGGACCGCGGCGCTGACCCCAGCGCTTGATGCGACCCTGGAAGCCCTTACCCTTGGAGGTACCGATGACGTCGACCTTCTCGACATCAGCGAAATCAGCGACGGTGACGACCTCGCCGACCTTGTGCTCCTCGCCGTTCTCGACGCGGACCTCACGAAGGAAGCGGACAGGCTCGACGCCAGCCTTGGCGAAGTGACCAGCCATGGGCTTGTTCACGTTCTTGGCCTTGATGTCGCCGAAACCGATCTGGACGGCGTCATAGCCGTCGGTTGCCTGAGTTTTAACCTGCGAGACAGCGCAGGGGCCAGCCTGGATGACCGTGACGGGAACGACGTTGTCGTCCTCGTCCCAAACCTGGGTCATGCCAATCTTGCGGCCGAGAATCATGCTGATCAAGATATGATCCCAACTCTCGCGTGGTCTTGGGACAATGCGTACACCACCGAGCGTACGCCCCTAGAGGACCACTACTTACACGACGTGCTCTCCAGCCTTGTATTGCGTCCGAACTACCTGACAACCCTATTAAGCAGGCGTTTTGTCCAGCCAGAATACTCCCCTGGTTACACACAGCTGTCTAGTATACACGGCTGCGGGCGTATCCATCGAGATTCATATTTCACTCACATTGTTTACGCAGGTAAAGTGCGCGGAGTCGCCTGGGGCCGGCAGAGCGGCGGCGAAATATATTAAGGTTGCTGCTCTGCCGGGCTTGGGAGACGACACGTTGACGCCTGCTTAACTCTGCTCGCTCAGGCTAAAGACTTTGTTGGGGATCCACTATTTGTTGGAGGGTGAATTTGCTTTGAAGCGGTTTGCCTTCCGCCTGTGGCTTTTTTGAATTGGCGGCTGACGCTGCCGCGACTTATTGCCAAGAGGACTTCAACACCATCGGCGCTCATGAGACGAGCGGGACACGGCGACCTCCTCAAGGCAGAAGAGGAAGGCCCGCGCTCCAGCTCCATTATCGCGGCATCCCGTTTCGGGGCGAAGAACTAGAGCACCGAGAACCGGATGAAATTGTACGTGCAGATCACGATGATGAGCACGAGGGCGAACACGTAGAGCTTATCGACCGCCGCCGAGTCCATCCGGCGCAGCAGGCGGCGCCCCACGACCGACCCAAGCACCGCCATCGCCGCCATGCCCAGCAGGACCACGGGGAGGAACGCGGGCACGCTGCCCGTGGCCAGCGTGTAGATGAGGCTCGCCGTCTGCGAGAACGCGATGATGAACAGCGACGCCTGCGCGGCGGGCTTGCTCTCCATGGCGAAGAAGAAGACGAGGATGGCCAGGTTGAAGGGGCCGCCGCCGATGCCGAGGAAGGACCAGCACGCCCCGGCGCAGAACCCTATGAGCGCCTGCGCCCACGCATTCTCGAGCTTGAGGCCCTTGATGCGCGCCTTGTTGAGCGTGTAGGCCAGCACGAGGACGGCGAGCACGATGAGCACGGCGGCCTGGACCGCGCCGACGAGCTCGGCGTCGGGGAACACGGACCCCAGCCGGTTGAACAACATCTTGCCGATCACGCCGCCCACCGCGGAGCTGACGGCGATGGGCGACATCGCCCGCGCGTCGATATCAGACTGCCCGCTCGCCGCGTTCTGCGCGAGCGTGGAGAGCGACATGATGAGCACCGACATGCTCGAGAGGAAGCTCACCGTGCTCACGCTCATGACGTTCATCGCGTCGACCACGGGCTTGATGATCACGCCGCCGCCGATGCCACAGAGCGGCCCCAGAAGCGACGCCAGGAAGCATACCGCGAAGACCAAGATGTATTGAGGACCCATCCGAACAAGCTCCTATCGATCGAGCAACACCCTATGCAACGAATTGCAAGCGTTCGTATCATTCAAAACCGCAGCGTATGGTTGTGGACTTTTACATATCTCGAACGCTGCTGCGCGATATGTCCCTATTTACGCCGCTCATGCGGAGCACCGTTGCGCCAAGGGCTAGGCGTCCCCGCCAATCTGCCTGCCGAGTCCATCAATGGCCCGCGCACCGTCTCGACACGCCGCTAGTAGTTAGCGAAGTAATCCTGGTTGAAGATGCACGCGTAGACGACGTCGAGCAGCAGCGCGGTGGAAACGCTCATGGCGAAGTGCCCGATGTTGTCCTCGCGGTGCATCCGGACAGGAAGTTGATGGTCGCCACGTCGGCGACACCCACGGCGTCCATCACGGGCTTAATGATGATGCCCCGCCGACACCGCAGATGGCACTGATGGTAGAGGCGAAAAACGCAATGGCGAATACGATTGCTAGCATATGAAGCGCCTAGACTCTTCCCTACTTGTCAGGCATGGCTGCTGCGAGCGTCCGCTCAGCGCGCTCGCAATAGGACGCGGCGCGCCCCTCGTCACCCTTGTTCTCGTACTGAACCGAGAGCATCTGGCAGAGCAGGGCCTCTTCCATGCCAGCCGCCTCCGACAACGCGCGCTCCATCTCGTCGATATAGGCATACGAGCCCTTGAGGAAGACGTCATAGGTGCGACGGTCGGCACGCGCAGCCTCGCGATCACCGTGCTCCTCGAGGTAGGAGAGCACCTCGCGTGCGTGGGGCTCATCCCCGATCTCCACGTAGAAGGAGAACGCCTTTGCCGCCAGCGCGAGTGTCTGCTCCTCGCTCATCTTGAGCGAACCCATCTCGCGGATGATGCGCTCGGATGCCTCGACGTCATCCATGGCAAGAGCTGCGTTCAAGCGCATGAAAAGCACGTTGTACTTGGGGTACAGCACGCTAGTGAGCGGGCGGTTCAGGACCTTGAGGTAGTTGTTGAGGTCGCCCTCGCGCAAGTACGCCTCGAGCTTGGCGAAGGTTGTGCGCTTTTGGACCTCCATGTAAATGGTGAACCCGACCGCAACCACTACGACCACAATGCCGATCGTCTTCATATCCATGGATAGGCCTTTCTCTTAACGTTGGAGGCGCGAGGGCCGGGGGCGCTCAAGCATAACGGCGGGCGCACGTCCCGCCACCAACTCGCCGTCACGAACATATCCCTCTTCGCGACCAGCGAGCTCCTCAATCAGGCAGGCACGGAGCACGGCGATGCGCGCGGCGCGCTCCGGAGCGTCGATGAGGTCGTGCTCCTCACGCGGATCGGCGTCCAGGTCGAAATACTGCTCCACCCCGGTCCGTGTGAACCAGATGTACTTGTCATGCGGGGTCACGATCCACTGGTTGGACTGCTCGCGGCTGCCGCTGTGCTCGCCGTGCAGGTATGCACGGTTCAGCGGCGCGGCGCCGGTAAGCTCGCCCATGAGCGAGGCGCCCTCCACGCCCTCGGGCACGGGCAGGTCGCACGCCTCGAGGATGGTGGGCATAAGGTCCATGAGTTCCACCGTGCTCTCGCTCACGCCGCGAACGCGCTCGCCGCCCGGCACATCGACGTTTTTGCCCACGTGCACGATGAAGGGGATGCGCGCGGAGCCCTCGTAGGGCAACACCTTGCGAAAGAGACTGTGGTCAAAGAGCATCTCGCCGTGGTCGGAGCAGAACACGATCACGGTGTCGTGGTAGGTCTCGTCGTTCTCGAGCGCCGTGATGAGCCGGCCGATCTGGTGGTCCATATGTGTGATGCAGGCATAATAGCCCGCCATGGCCTCGCGGCGCAGCTCGGCGTCGCGGCAGCCGTGCACGCTGTCCAAGATCATGCCATCGCGCTCGGTGGCATCGGCGTCATCCCAATCGCCAGCGGCAGGCGCGCGCAGCTCCATGTCGCGGTACAGATCGAAGTAGGTCTGCGGCGCGTCGAAGGGCGGGTGGGGCCGCACGAAGCTCGTCATGAGGAAGAACGGGCGCGTGCGATCGCGGGTCTCCAAAAAGCGGATGGACTCGTCCACCACCCAGTTGGTGGGGTGCAGGCGCTCCTCGTAGGCCCAGGGATGGGTGATCCAGGAGTTGTTCTCAACGCCCGAACCGTTCACGTCGGCGAATTCGCCCAGTTCATTTTTGAGGAAGCGCATGTAGTCGTCGGAGACGTTCTGGTGCATCCAGTACGGCAGGTTCGCCTTGCGGTAGTGGCCGATGTAGCCGTCATGCAGGCGCATGTGCTCGAAGCCGCAGCCCAAACGCGGCGGATGCACGTGCATCTTGCCTACCACGGCGGTCTGGTAGCCGCCGTCGCGCATCTCCTGCGCGAGCATATGGTCGTACTCCCACGCGATACCGTCCTGGTAACCCACGCGGCCCGTGCCCGCGGGCGTCTTGCCGCAAAAGAGGGCGGCGCGCGCCGGGATGCAACTCGGGCAGGCGGAGTAGGCGTTCTCGAACAGCATGCCGTCGGCGGCGAGCGTGTCCAAGTAGGGCGTCTGCACGTCCGGATGGCCGTCGATACCCAGGCAGTCGCCGCGCATCTGGTCGCACATGATAAGGAGAACGTTGGGTTGCTGGGGCATAGGGAACTCCAAACTCACGGGAACGGGATGAAGATTGAGTGGTCAAGGCGGGAGGGGCGCAGAGCCCCACACAACTACGACGAGGCAAAACCCGGGCAGGATCAGCGCCGCGTGAACATGCGAGCCACGCGCTGCAGGCCGGGATAGGCGTACTCCAAAAACTCACGCAGCCCGCAGTAGCCCGCATCGTAATAGGCGATGTTCAGGCGCTTGCAGTTGCGATGGCAAATGCCCTCAAAGGGGCAATCGGCGCACCGCGCGCAATCGCGACGCGGCTCGTTCAAAAACATGCGCATGGTCTCACAGGTCGCCATTGCCTCAAGGGAATCGACGCGAATATCGCCCACGCGGTACTCATCCAGCGCATAGAAGTCGCACGGATACACCGAACCGTCGCTTTCCACCACGAACTGCGGAGCGCAGCGGCCGAGCATACCGCACTGCGACGGAAACTGCCCGAGCGCCATCTGCATGACGTTCTCGAACAGCCAGATGCTCACATAGCGCCCAGCACCGAGCTCGCGCCACCACAAGTCGAACAAGCGGCGGTAGAACGAGGAGAAGGCACGCGGGTCGAGCGAGAACGTGTCCCGCTCATCGTCGAGGCCCGGCAGGCACGGGATGAACTGGATATGGGTGATCTTCTCCTGCTTGATGAAGGAGAAGACGCGCTGTGGATGCGCCGCCATCTGCGAGGTGAGGACCGAGAGTATGTTGACGTCCACGCCGCGCTCGCGCAGCAGGCGAACGCCGCTCATGACGCGCGCGTACGTAGCGGCACCGTGCGCATCGGGACGCATCGAATCGTGCAGGTCGCGATAAGCGTCAACCGAGACTCCGATGAGGAACCCGTGCTCGCGGAAGAACTCGGCCCATTCCTCTTCGATCAGGTAGCCGTTGGTCTGCAACGCCCAGCTCACCCGCTGGTTCTCACGGCGCTCCTCCACCCGCGCGACGAACGAATGGAAGAAGTCAAGGCCGGCCAGGGTGGGCTCGCCGCCCTGGAAGGCGAAAGAAATGTGCGCATCACTCGCCACGGCGAGTGCACGGTCGATGATGGCACTTGCCACGTCTTCGCCCATGACGCGGGTGCTCCGCTCCTCGCGATGAGCAGCGACATCGCAGTAAAAGCAGTACCTGCACCGCATGTTGCAAGCACTCGATGCCGGTTTTATCAAAAAGCCAATATGCTTCGCGCACATGGCACATACCCCCCCTTCGCACAGGCTAGCCCTCACTCATCGGGCCGGAAACCACCTCCTTACCCGAGGCGGCGCATCCGGCCCGCACAATCACCGCATGAATCTTAGGCCAAGCCCAGGCGCTCCTTTTGCTCGGCCGGGGACTCATGCTCCTCCAGGCCGCGCAGCAGCAGGTCAATCATGCGCTGTTCGGCGTGGTCGTCCTTGCCGGCGAGATTATTAACCTGGCCGTAGTCACTCTCAAGGTCGAACAGCATCGTCTGCTCGACCTCGGCGAGCGGCGTGGCTCCCTCGATCTGGGCCGGCTTCTTACAGGGGATCTTGAACAGCGGGTACTTGGTGCGTTTGAAGTAGCGGCCACACTCAATCTCCTCCGGGCAGTCCGAACCCATCTTTTTGCGGATGGTGTGCGGCAGTGCGGTGTACTCGAAGCACGGCTGGTTGCCGGCGACCGGCGCGCGGAAGTAGGTGTAGCGGCCGTCGGTGACGTTGACGGTCATGGCGTGCACGCCGTACAGGGCATAGCCACGCGTGGGCGCGTCAGCATCCGTCATGAGCGGCACGAGGGAGGTGCCGCACACATCTGCGGGAATCTCGCAGCCGTGGGCTTCAAGCACCGTGGGCATGATGTCGATTGCCTGAGTGAGCTGGCGGGCATGCTCGCCGGCGCGGGCGTTACCCGGGAAGTGCACAATGAACGGCAGATGCGCGAGCTCGTTATACAGGTGCATGTAGTTTTTGCCCATGTAGTCGCGCTCGCCCAGGAAATAGCCGTGGTCGGTGGTGACCATGACCATGGTATCGTCCAGCATCCCGCGCTCCTCGAGCTTGTCGATGAGCCTACCAAACCAGCGGTCGGTCATGGTGACGAGGGCCTTGTAGCGGCGCTGCAGGTAGTCCTCCGCGCCCTTGTTGACGTCGGTGGCGGAGACGCGCTTGTACTCAGGAATCTCGAAGTAGTCGCGGTCGAGCTCGCCAGTGCCGCCGTACATCTCCATGTACTTGTCGGGCACATCGAAGGGCTCGTGCGGGTCGAAGGCCTCAACCATAAGGAAGAAGTCGTCGGCCCCAGCATTGCCGTCGATCCAGTCGCAGGCGGACTGGAAGGTCTTGGGGCTCGGCATGTCCTCTTCGTTGGGCCAGAGCTGACGGTTCTTCTGGTACTGCTCGCGCACGCGCCCGTAGAAGGTCTCGGGCATGTTATTCGGCTCATCGATGCGGCTGACCCACGGGTCGCCCTCCTGGCCGCGGTAGTAATCCCAGGTGTTGAACTCCTGGAGGTAGCCCTCGCCACCGGTGCGTAGGTAGTGGCAGTGGTCGGTGGTGATGTGGCAGAAGTTGCCGTTCGCGCGCAGGCAGGCCGGCAGCGTCACATCGAAGGGCTCGATGGGGCCCCAGGGGCGCTCGAGGAAGTTGTAGCGACCGGTGAGGATGTCGCGGCGGGCAGGTATGCAGGGAGCCGAGCCGATCCAGTGGTTGTCGAACACGCAGGAACGCTCGGCAAAGGCATCGAGATTGGGGGTCTGGACGTCGGTTGCGGGGTTGTAGCACGACAGGACGTCGCGACGCAGAGTATCCATGAGCACGAGGACGGTTCTCATTGGCATCCTTTCGATAGTTGGATTTGCCAGATGGCGATACGCCAAAGGCACATGGGCATAATGGAGCGCACCCCGATCGCGCACGATGGAGAGCACATGAGACAACGAGGCCCGCGCCCGGCATGCGGGGCACGGGCATCAAACGATTTGCCTTTTGATAAGCTCGCGATTAGGCGAAGATCTTGAACGCCGGGAAGTAGAAACCGATAGCGGCGAACACAAGGGAGAACACAATCAGACCGATGATGATCTGGGCGGAGTTCTTGCCCTGGCCCTTCTTGAGCAGGCGATAGCAGATGAAAGTCAGAACGACAGGCAGCAGGAAGGGCAACACCTTATCGAGCTGGTCCTGGAGCACCAGCGGGTCACCCTCACCGAAGGCGAACTGCACGGCAAGCTTGAGCTTAACGGTCGTGGCGATCAGGCCGCCGGTGACCATGACGCCCAGCACGTTGGCGAGGTTGCCCAGACGGTCGAAGACCTGGACGCCCGCCTTCTCGACGAGCTCCATGCCCATCTCGTAACCCTTGTGCAGGCCGAAGTACTTCAGCGGCCAGTACAGCAGGTTGATGAGCAAGAACATCACGAGCGGACCCACAATGGAGCCGTTGTCGACGCACATAGATGCGCCGATGGAGCCGGCGATCGGGAACCAGGTGAGGTTCAGCAGGGAGTCACCAAGGCCGGCGAAGGGACCCATGAGGGAGGTCTTGATGCCGACGACGGTGTCCTTCTGATCCTCATCCGTGGTCTCCTCCAGGGCGGCGGTGATGCCAAGGATGAAGGGGATCGCGAGCGGGTGGGTGTTGAAGTACTCGAGGTGGCGCTTCATGGCGTTAACGCGCTCCTCCTTGGGGGCGTCCTTGTAGAGCTCCTCGAGGACAGGGGCAAAGCAGTAGGTCAGGGACAGCGACTGCATGCGCTCGTAGTTGTGCGCGAATTGGCAACCCTGGGTGCGCAGCAGGACCTTGTTCAGGGTGGAGTTGGAGATCTTACCCATTAGAGATCGTACTCCTCGTCATCATCGGAGCCGGCGGCAGAGGCGGCGGCAGGGGCGGGTTGATTCTTCTGGCCCTCGGTAATGACGTCCCACACGCCGGCGGCGGCGCAAGCGGCGAGCGCGTGCCCACGGTCGGGACGTTGAGGAAGGCGGCCATGATAAAGCCGAGCAGCAGGAAGATCCACATGTTCTTCTTCATCATCATGGTGAGGAGCATGGCCAGACCGACGGCGGGCATCATGCCACCGGCGGTGGAGAAGCCGGTGAGGACCCACGGAACCTGGTTCTGCAGGAAGGCCATGATGTCCTCGATCACGAAGGAGCCGATGCCCGTGGCGATGAAGACGGGAACGGCGCGGGTCAGGAAGAAGCACAGGGCGCCGGTCCAGAAGAACTTGTTGACGGCGTTGAACTTACCGGACTCGATGGCCTTGTCGGCACCGTGGACAAGCGAGACGTTAGTGGTCATGACCAAGATGTTCAGCTGCTGA
The DNA here is from genome assembly GCF_040092305.1 of Collinsella sp. CLA-ER-H6. Classification (NCBI taxonomy): domain Bacteria; kingdom Bacillati; phylum Actinomycetota; class Coriobacteriia; order Coriobacteriales; family Coriobacteriaceae; genus Collinsella; species Collinsella sp. CLA-ER-H6. The sequence goes on along the minus strand of NZ_JBBNLS010000005.1, from coordinate 51,828 downwards.
ACCAAGGTGGCGGTGGGGATGCCGATGGCGACTGCCAGGGCGATGGCGCTGGCGGTGTCGGTGGAACCCATGATGCCCAGGGCGGCACCGACGATGGTGCCGGAGATGACATCCGGCGGAACATAAGCGCCGATGTTGTTGACGCCGAGCCACATGAGCTCCATGGTCGCGCCGATCATGATGGCGGTCGTCATGTCACCGAGGATGATGCCGACGCCGACGGATGCCAGCAGGGGCTTGCGGAAGCCCAGGTGGGGACCGAACTGGTCCCAAGTGCACAGACCCGCCCAGATGGCGAGCAGAAGTGCCTGAAGCATAAGCCTCTCCTTCCCTATTCGCCCATCGTTCCCTCCGATGGGCACGCCCCGGGTTCACATGCCCGGAGATGGTTACTTACTTAGTAGTTCTTGAGGAGCTCGGACACGGGCTCCTTGGAATCGCGCGTGGTGGTCTGCATCCAGCAGTCGACGCCGAGGCCAATGAGCTCCTCGAAGGCGGCCTTTTCCTCGGCGGTGACGGACATGTTCTTGTGCAGGCGATGACGCTGCTCGTTGAAGCGCATGCCGGAGACGTTCAGGTAGTCGAACGGCAAGCCGTTCTCGTGCAGCTTGAGGGCGTCGATGGGGTTGGTGAAGAGCACCATCGTGGCCTTCTTGAGCTCGGTCTTCTTGAGGACCTCAATGAACTTCTCGACACCGAAGACGGAGACCTTGATGTCGGGGGCGGCGAGGCCGGCGACGGACTTCTGGACGGGGTCGTTGGCGACCTTATCCGAGACAATGATTGCCGATTCGATGCCGAAGTCGGGAATCCAAGTGGTGGCGACCTGACCGTGGATCAGGCGGTCATCGATGTCGACGAGTTTGAGTGCCATGATGTTCTCCTTTTCGTTTGCACGTTCCTTCAGTACCGTTTACGAATGCTCTGCTCGATCGAGGCGCCCACTCGGGGGATACGGGTGAGCGCCACTCGAATCGACGGGCTAACGAGCCTAGAGGTCCAAATCGTCCTCGTCTGCCTCCACGGCCGGAGCGGGAGCCTTGATCTCCTGCTGGGCCCCGGCGTGAGCGGCAGTGAGCTGGGCACGGACCGCGTCGGCGGAATCGAGGCCATCGCGGGTGAGCAGGAGCTCGACCGCAACGGGCATGGACAGGCCAGTGTAGGCAACCATGTTCATGCCGTTGAGCAGGCAGCGGGTAGTCACGTTGAATGGGGTGCCGCCGTAGATGTCGCATAGGGTGACGACGAGTTCGCACTCGGCGCTGAGGGTCTCGTAAGCCTCGCGCATCTCGGACTCGAAAGACTCCAGGCTCTTCTCGGCGGTGAGACCAAGAGCGATGACATCAGGCTGCTTGCCCGCAATCATCTCGACGGCGCCGAGGGCGGCCTGAGCGAACTCTCCGTGACTTGCAAGGATGACACCGATACGCATCTTCTGTCCTTTCATACTTATTAATTCTCTTCGTTCTGTTCGTTCTGTTCGTTCTGTTCGTTTATGTTCGTCTATGTTCGTCTATATTTGTTTATTGGTCAAGAGATGATTTTTGGAATGAGCTCTATTTACCTCCTATTTGATGGTTTTTTCCGTGAGCGTTATGTTTTGACCGGTGAAAGGTAATGTGCCTTCGTGAACGGTTTGCGTTTATTTATGTTGTTCGTTTACATTGAAATAAGAACAAACGCTCGATGAGGGAGTCGGCACTCATGAAATCCGAACGCCAGCAGGCCATTCTCGACTTGCTCGATCAACATCATTCGGTATCGGTAAACGAGATATCTAATACCCTATCTGTTTCGGATATGACCATCAGGCGTGACCTGACCGAGCTTGCCGACAAGGGCCTTCTTGTGCGCGTACACGGAGGGGCTCAGCTTCCACACTCCGCCCACGGAACAGCCCTTTCACGTTTGACCCCGCATGAGGAGAAACGTCGTTTTCAAGTTGATCAGAAACGTGCCGCTGCTATAGCCGCCGCCCAAACCGTCTCAGCCGGCGATACGATCTTTCTCGGTGGAGGCTCCACTCTCGAGCTCATGTGTTCGTATTTGCCCCAGGAGGACATACGCGTCGTCACCAACAGTCTTCCCGTGCTGAACCTGCTAGCCGACAATCCACATATAGATCTATTCTTTGTTGGTGGCATGATGCGTCACGACACGCGAGTTTTCACCATGCCATACAACGGCCGCGGCCCCTACGGTCTATCCGCTCCCAAGGCCTACGTCTCGGCAACCGGTATTTTTGGAAACGAGGTCTTTGGCTCTCGTCCCGATGCAGCCATGGTCCTCTCAGACGCTCTTTCTCGAGCTCAGGAGCGTTATCTTGTTGTAGATGCTGAAAAAGTCGGAAGGCGCGACTTCTGCCTTTTCACCACACTGGAGGATATGACCGCGGCATTCATTAACGAGGACGCAGACCCCCGGACCATCGAGGCCCTCCGCGCCTATACCTCCGTCATTACCGCATAATCCAATTGGCAAGCCATGCTTAAACCCGAACGTCACGAACAATTACTTGAGCTGTGCGCTCAGCGCGGAATGGTCACTGTTGCCCAAGCCGCAACAATCTTTGGTATATCTGAAATGACCGCTCGAAGAGACTTCGATGAGCTCTCGCGACGCGCTGGCGTCATCCGCGAGTACGGTGGCATCCGACTTTCAAGCGGCTCCCCCATTGCCGAAGAGGTCCCGTTTTTTGAAAAGCTCTCAATCCGCTCCCCTGAAAAAGAGCATATCGCACGCACCGCTGTCAACCTCATCAGAGAGCGCGACACCATCTTCCTCGGACCCGGTTCGACTTGCGCTCTCATCGCCCGTGCGCTGCCGCGCATGCGGCTGCGCGTCATCACAAACAGCATCATCGTGCTGAACATGCTCCAGACGCGTAACGATGTGGAGATCTGGGCCCTGGGAGGACAGTATCGCAAACGATCGGGTTCTTTCGTCGGGCCCATCGCCGAAGATGCTCTCGCCCCGCTCGGTATCGACACTTGCTTTATCGGCACCAACGGCGTACTCGCCCAATCCATCTCCTGTTCTAACCTTGAGGAAGGACGCTTACAGGCGCTCGCTTGCGATCGCGCCGCCAAGCGTTACCTTGTCTGCGATTCAAGCAAGATCGGACAGATGGACTTCTTCGGCTTCTTCAATCTCGATCAAATGGACGCACTCATCACCGATGCAAATGTCAACGACAAACAGCGTTCCATGGTTCTCGAATCAACTCGCATCATCGTCGCAGAATAGGCCTGTTTTGATTTAGCTGGACACCACAGCAAAGACCCCGATTCGATAAAGCCGAATCGGGGTCTCATTATTCGCATCAAATCGCAAATAGGTCAGCAGCTACTTCTCAGTGTAGACGCTCTCGCCACCGAGATAGGTCTCGACGAGGGATAGGTCGGGGTTGAGGACGACAACCTCACCCACGTAATCGGAGGTGCCGGCACCGGTGAGCACCACATTGAGGCGACCGTCGCCCATGGCGCGGGCGTCGGCCAGGAACGCCTCGACGGCCTCAAGGTTATCCTTGTAGATGTTCAGCGTGTCAAGCCAAAGCTCGGGAGACGACACGTTGATGCCTGCTTAACTCTGCTCGCTCAGGCTAAAGACTTTGTTGAGGATCGATGATCTGCTGCAAGGTGAACTTACATTGGGACGTGTCGCATTCTTCTTGCGAATCCTCAAAATCAAAGATCATGATGGCGCAGTTGGGGAGCTTTGCTGGGAGTTCGAAGCCCTCTGGGGCGGCGGCTTTGATGAATTGGCGGCTGGCGCTGCCGTGGCTTACTGCCAGGACGGTTTCAACATCATCGGCGCTCATGAGATTAGCGAGCGTGCTTACCATACGCTCTTGCAGCGCCTGACTTCCCTCCCCTCCGAAGGGGATTAAGTCCTCGCCCGGATCCCAGACGTCGGTAGGCAGTGCGTCGTGCGGGCCTTCTTCGAAGGTGCCGTAGCAGCGCTCGATAATGCCTTCGCAGGGCTCGACTGCTGCGTCCGGGCCGAGGAGCTCGCATGCGACGAGCTGAGCTGTGTCCATGGCTCGGCCTAAGGGTGATGAGGCCACTTTGTCGGGAACGACGTTGTGGGCTTTGAGCCATGCGGCTGCCATCCCGGCTTGCTGACGGCCCAGATCGGTAAGCGGTGAATCGCAGCGGCCCTGGACCAGCTTTTTGACGTTGAATTCCGTCTGGCCGTGGCGGAGTAGGTATAGGCGCTTCATGCTCTCCCCTTCTGCATAATTTGCTTTGCCGGCACAGCCCTACTCGTGGGTATGGCCGACATAGTCCTCGTCGATCGTAATTTTGGCAATCGACTTGGGGTATTCCGATTCGACTCGTTGTGCCAGCGCGTGTTTTACGTCTTCGGCACTCATCTGCAGATCCGAGGGACGCACGCAGTCAAAGATCACGTTGGTGTGCGTGGGACCCGGCACACAGCGCAGATCGTGAATCGAAAGGCGGCTATCGATCTGTTGGGCCATGGCGTTAATGCGTAAACGCATGCTCGCCACCTTTGGATCGTCGGTCACGATGGGATCGTAATGGAGCGTGACGATCATGCCGTCTTCGTTCCTAAACGCCTGCTCGATGTTATCGAGCGTGTCGTGACTTTCCAGCGGGCTGGCCTCGGCTGCCATCTCGGCGTGAGCGCTTGCGAACTTCCTGCCCGGGCCGTAGTCGTGAACCATCAGATCGTGAACGCCCAAAACGCCGGGGTAGCTCATGATCTTGTCTCGAATGTGCTTGACCAGCTTAGGATCGGGCGTCTGGCCCAAAAGCGGGCTCACCGTATCCTGGATGAGTTCAAAACCGCTCCAGCCAATATAAGCGCCAACGGCAAGGCCGACCCACGCGTCAAGATTGATGTGCGTCATCTGCGAAACAATTGCGCACGCTAGCACGGCGCCTGTGGCAAGGACATCGTTCTTGGAATCTTGCGCGGTCGCATGCAGCGTCTCGGACTCAATGCGATCGCCGAGCTTTTGATTGAGGGCCGCCATCCACAGCTTAACAACCATCGAAAGCACTAGAACTGCCACCAAGGCAAGCGAGAACTCGACAGGTTCGGGGTGGATGACGCGCTCAACCGAGGACTTGATAAGCTCAAGGCCAATCAGCAGCACGAGTGCCGCCACGACCAGACCCGAGAGATACTCGTAGCGACCGTGGCCGTAAGGATGCTCGGGGTCGGCAGGCTTGCTCGCCAGCTTAAAGCCCAGCACGCTCACGATATTCGAGCTGGCATCGGATAGGTTGTTCATGGCATCCGCCACGATCGAAACCGATCCCGAAACCACACCGATTGCGCCCTTCGCAGCACAGAGCGCCACATTGGCAACAATACACACCATGCCCGCTAACGTGCCCACACGCGCACGGTCGCCCTGCGCGCGCTTAACTATCCACTCGACCATCTACATCCGCCCCCACGGTTCTACTTATATATCTATTGCTCAAACGGATTGTAGTGTAGCCACTTTGTCCTCCAGATACAAAGAGGCCGCAACCCACACGGGTCACGGCCTTGGAACATGACATGCGGGACTGCCCCTTTGTCGATCGATTTATGCGCTTGCTCCGGCCACGCTCTTCGAGGCTTCGGACGAATCGGCTCCGTTCCCCGTCGCCTGTCCCTTCGCCGGCACCACGCCAAAGCAGTAGCTCAGCGCCGCAGACACCGCAAATGCCACACCGCCGGCAACGCAGCACCACAGTAGGTTCGAAATGCCGCCCGTGGCAAAGCCAATGACCATAAGGACATTCGTCATGCCGATGGTATAGGCCGTAACGTGGCCCACGGCCGCAACAAGGCCTCCGACGGCGCCGCCAATGGCCATGCACGTCAGGCACCTGCCATATTTAAAGCCGCAACCGTACAGCGCCGGCTCGCTTACGCCGCCAAGAACACCCGAGATCGAATAGCCCAGCATGAGTCCCTTCTCGTCCTTATCCGCAACGCGGAGCGACGCGCCAAAGGGCATACCCCAAACGGCGAACGTTGCCATCGTCGCGGCGATCAGAATGCACGAATCCGTTCCCACACTCATAAACTGTGCATAGGCGAGCGATAGGACAACGTTGCTGACGCCCGCGATCTTAAGGAACTCCCAGCCCGCGGCAAGCCCTATGAGCGTGAGCAGCGACACGATGCCACCGGAATTGCCAAGCATAAACATAAGCTGGCCCAACAGCATGCCCAGATAGCTGCCCGCCGGCGCCGTAATGCACAGCGAAACCGGAACCATGACGAGCATGGTTGCAAACGGAACGAACGAAAACGCCACGGCCTTAGGGATAACGCGCTGAAAAAAACACTCCACTCGCCATAGCACGGGCACCGAGATGAGAACCGGAATAACAGTCGTCGTGTAATCGTTGACCGGCGCGGGAAGCAGGCCATACACGGAAGTCATCGATGCCCCCGTCGTCGAGGCGGCATCAACGAGCTTAAGCAGATCGGGTGCAATCAATACGCCGCCCAGCATCATGCCCAGCTGCTCCGAGCAACCGAGCTGGCGGGCGGCCGCCCAACCAAGATAAATGGGCAAAAAGTAGTAGCCGGCGTTATAGAGCCAACTGTAGAACAGGCGATAGATATCGGAATCGGCAGACCACAGGCCCAGCATGCCTTCGCCCATAATGACGGCGACGGTGCGGAACAACGCCGCGCAGACAATAAACGGCAGCGCCGACATCATGCTTTTGGACAGATAATCCACCACAGCCATGGCGTTTGATGAAACCGTCGTTGTAAACGAGGTGTTAGAAACTTGAGGCATGGAACGCCTTTCCCAATGTGACATGCGGGCTGTCCCTTTGTCACATCGTGCGGTACTGACCGATTGCGCGGTACTTTTCGTAGCGGAGGTTTGTGAGGGTCGCGTCGTCGAGCTGCCCAAGCGTACCGAAGGCATCAAATGCCGAGGACATGACGGCACCGGCGATCTCCTCATGCGACAGGCCCCTATCGTCAACAATGCCGTCGATAATGCCGAGCGCCAACAGATCGGGGGCCGTGAGCTTAAGCGCCTCGGCGGCCTCATTCGCGCGCTCGGTATCCTTCCACAGGATCGACGCACAGGCCTCGGGGCTCACGACCGAATAGGCCGAACTCGAGAGCATCAGGATGCGGTCGGCCACGGACAGCGCCAGCGCGCCACCAGAGCCGCCCTCGCCTGTCACCACCGAGACAATCGGCGTCTTAAGGCCGCTCATCTCCATGAGATTCTTGGCAATCGCCTCGCCCTGGCCGCGCTCCTCGGCACCGATGCCGCAAAACGCGCCCGAAGTATCGACCAGACACAGAACCGGTCGACCAAACTTTTCGGCCTGGCGCATCAGGCGACGCGCCTTGCGGTAGCCCTCGGGATGCGCCATGCCAAAGTTGCGGCGCATACGCTCTTTGGTCGTGGTGCCGCGCTCGATGGCGATGACCGTCACGGGTCGTCCGTCCTTCCAGCCGATGCCGCCCACCACGGCAGCATCGTCGCCAAAGTAACGGTCGCCGTGCAGCTCCACAAATCCATCCAGGCCCAGCGAGATCATCTCGCCTGCCGTGGTGCGGTTCGCCGAGCGGGTCTGCTTGACAATCTCGAGCGCGGTTTTTGGTGCCGCCGAGCGCTTAAACAAGTGTCCCAGCTTTTTGCCGCGGTGACCCGTATGCACGATCTCATGCGGAGCCCCCAGGCCGGGCGCGTGCCCTTCGTGCAGCGCCAGCAGCTCGCCTACCGTGAGCGCAATCTCGCCACGCGGAACAACGGCATCGCAAAAGCCGTGCTCCAGCAAAAACTCGGAGCGCTGGAATCCCTTGGGCAGGCGCTTGTGCATGTTCTGCTCGATCACGCGCGGGCCGGCAAATGCCGTCAGGGCATCGGGCTCGGCCAGGATAATGTCGCCCTCCATGGCAAAGCTCGCGGTTACGCCGCCGGTCGTGGGGTCGGTGAGCACCGTGATATACAGGCCGCCCGCCTCGCTGTGGCGCCTAACCGCCGCAGAGATTTTGGCCATCTGCATGAGCGAGGTCACGCCCTCCTGCATGCGGGCGCCACCCGATACGGTAAAGCCGACAACTGGCAATCCCAGCTCGGTCGCACGCTCAAATGTGCGACAAATCTTCTCGCCCACCACGGAGCCCATCGAGCCCATCATAAAGTTGGCATCCATAAAGAAGAGCGCGGTATCGCAACCGCAGATTTTGCCCCTGCCGCACACAACGGCATCGCGCTCGCCCGAACGCTCGCTCACGCTCTTGAGCTTGTCAGCATAACCGGGAAACGAGAGGAAATCCTCCGACGCCAGATTGGCATCCCATTCCCCAAACGTGCCCTCGTCGACCGTCATGCGCATGCGCGCGCGACCGCTCACACGAAAGTGTTTGCCGCAACGAGGGCAGACCTCGAGGTTGTCGTGCAGGCGCGCCTCATCGATCACGCGGCGGCACTCCGGGCACTTGATAAACACGTGGCGTGCGGGAAACTCGGCGCACGACTCGGTTATCGGCCCCTCAAGGACATTGACCGTCTTCGCTTTTCTATTCATCAGCATAGAGATGCCCCATCAGATCGGTGTGGTACATGCCCGACAAGAACTCGTCGTTTGCCAGCACGTCGAGCTGAAGCTCGCTGTTTTCGCTCACGCCCTCAATCACGAGCTCGCCCAGGGCCGAGCGCATCTTGCGAATGGCGCCGTCACGCGTGGGCGCACACACGATGAGCTTGCCAAGCATGGAGTCGTAGTACGGCGGAACTTTCGCACCGGTAAACATGGCGGAATCCCAGCGCACGCGCGGACCACCCGGCACACGCAACGCGGTGACCGTTCCGCATGACGGCAGAAAGTCCGGCGTTTCGGCATTGATGCGGCACTCCATGGCGTGGTTGCAGACCGGCATGTCCTCCTGCTCAAAGGGCAGAGGCTGGCCGGCTGCCACGCGCAGCTGCCACTTGACCAAGTCGGTATCGGTCACAAACTCCGTAACCGGATGCTCCACCTGCAAGCGCGTGTTCATTTCCATAAAGTAGAAATTGCCGTCGTCCGAATACAGGAACTCGATGGTACCGGCTCCTTCGTAGCCGACGGCACGAGCCAGGTCACGCGCTGCCTTGTGCATGCGAGCACGAATGTCGTCGTGTCCGTCGAGGCACGGCGCGGGGCTCTCCTCGATCAGCTTTTGGTTGCGACGCTGCACCGAGCACTCGCGCTCGCCGAGCGAAAACACATGGCCCTGCTTATCGGCCATAATCTGCACCTCGACATGGTGCGCCGGCGCGACGAACTTCTCCATGTAGCACTCGCCGTCGCCAAAGACGGCCTCGCCCTCGGCACGCGCCTCGATGAACGCCTTTGCCGCATCTTCCACGCGCTCGACCTTGCGAATACCGCGACCGCCGCCACCTGCACGCGCCTTAATGAGCACGGGACAGCCAATGCGCTCGGCCTCGGCCGTTGCCTCCTCGGGGCTTTTGAGCAAATCGCAGCCCGGCACGATGGGCACGCCCGCCGCGGCAGCCGTTCGACGTGCGGCGTCCTTGTCGCCCATGCTGTCGATCACCTTGGCCGAAGGACCAACAAACGCCAGGCCATACTTGTCGCAGTCGCGCACGAAGCTCGCCTTCTCGGAAAAGAAGCCATAGCCGGGATGAATTGCCTTAGCTCCCGACTTTACGGCACAGGCGAGCACGGCATCGTCATTGAGGTAGCTCTCGGCAAGACGCGGGCCACCGATGCAATACGCCTCGTCGGCAAGCTGCACGTGCAGCGCGTCCGCATCGGCCGTGGAATAAACAGCGACGGTCTTGATGCCCATATCGCGGCACGCGCGGATAACACGGACCGCGACTTCGCCGCGGTTGGCGATGAGCACTTTGTCGAACATGGAGCCTTCCTTAACTTTCGTGCATGAGTGCAAAAGACATATCGGCGCGGCAGCAAACCTCACCGTTGACGCTCGCGGTACCCGTCGCAAAGCGGAACGGCCCGCGCGCACGCGTGATGGAGCACACCAGATCCACCGTGTCTCCCGGGCGCACCGGACGCTTAAAACGCACCTTGTCCAGACTCGTGTAGAACGGCGTCGCACCACGCGTCTCCTCATCGCCCATCAGCAGCACGCAGCAGTTTTGGGCGAGCATCTCGCACTGAATCACGCCGGGGACGACCGGGTTTCCCGGAAAATGCCCCTGCAAAAAGTACTCGTCGCCCGTAATCTTGATCTTGCCGTGGGCCTCGTCGCCCACCAGCTCGGCCTCGTCGAGCAAGAGCATCGGCTCGCGATGCGGTAACAGCTTCTTGAGCTCTTCTTTGTTCATGGATATCACCTATCCGATCCTCATGAGGCAGCTGCCAAACTCCACGAGGTCGCCGTCGGCCACGCAGATCTCGAGTACCTCGCCATCCGCCTCTGCCGTCACCTCGTTGAGAACCTTCATGGCCTCGATGATGCAGAGGGTCTCGCCGGCCTTGACCTTGGAGCCCACGTGCACAAACGGCTCATCGCCCGGCGCCGGGGCAGCATAGAAAACGCCGACCATGGGAGCGGTCACCTCGGTGCCCTTGGGCTCCGGTGCGGCGGCAGGCGCCTGCGCGGCGGGCTCCGGTGCGGCGGCAGGCATGGCGACAGGAGCCACCGCCGGAGCAGTCACGGCACCCGGCATAGGCATGGGCACGGCAACCGGCCGCGCGGCGCTCGCGCGCTCGAGTTCGACCGCGGTGCCATCGGGCTCCTCAACGCGCACGCGCGTGAGGCCGCGGTCCTCCATAACATCGGCTATCTCGGCAAGTCTTTTGGAATCCATGCTCTAGCTCCTTGCATATCTACGCAGCGCGATGGCGGCATTGTGTCCGCCAAAGCCCAGATTGGTCGAAAGCGCCCAGGTAAGGTCGGCGCGAACCGCTCGATTGGGCGTGTAATCAAGATCGCAGACGGGATCGGGCGTGTGGTAGTTAATGGTCGGGGGCACCACGCCTTGCTCGAGCGCCATGGCACAGGCCATGACCTCGATGGCGCCCGTGGCACCGATCATGTGGCCGGTCATCGACTTGGTCGATGAGACGTGCGCGGCGCGTGCCGCGTCCTCGCCGAGCGCACGCTTTATGCCCGCCGTCTCGGACGAATCGTTGAGCTTGGTCGAGGTGCCGTGAGCGTTGATGTAGAGGCCCTCGGAAGGCTTGACGTCGCCCTCGGCAACCGCCAGCGATATCGCGCGGGCAATGCCGGCAGCCTCGGGATCGGGGCTCGTGATGTGATAAGCATCATCGGTGTTGCCGTAGCCCACGACCTCGGCGTAAATGTGCGCACCGCGGGCCTGTGCGTGCTCCATACCCTCGAGCACGAGCACGCAGGCGCCCTCGCCCATCACAAAACCGTCGCGGTCTGCATCGAACGGGCGGCAAGCCGTCGACGGGTCAGGATTGGTGGTCAACGCGCGGCAGGACGTAAAGCCCGCAACGGCATCGGGGATAATGGCGGCCTCGGCGCCGCCGGCCAGGATTGCATCGGCATAGCCGTGCTTGATGGCGCGGAACGCCTCACCCACCGCATGGGCCGAGGTTGCACACGCGGTCACCACGGGCAGGGTCGGGCCTTTTGCCTTGTGGCGGATCGCGATATTGCCCGAAGCCATGTTGGGGATCATCATCGCGATCATGTAGGGCGATGCGCGACGAGGCCCGCGATCGGCAATCGTGTGGACGTTGTCGACGAGCGTCTGCATGCCGCCCACGCCCGAGCCCACATAGACGCCCAGGCGCTCGCGATCGACCGCGCCTTCGACATCAAAGCCCGCATCGTGCATGGCCTCGTCCGACGCCGCCATCGCAAACTGAACGCAAGGATCCAGGTGCTTGGCGTCATGCTTGCCAAAGTACTCGTTGCCGTCAAAACCCTTGACCTCGGCCGCCACCTTGACGGCAAATGCATCGGTATCAAAGTGCGTGATCGGACCGATGCCACACGTTCCGGCGCACATGGCCGCCCAGGTGGCAAGCGCGGTGTTGCCGAGCGGCGACACGGCACCGATACCGGTGATTGCAACTCTCTGTTCCATCATGGTCTCCTCATCCAAGCCGCTTACCCGGCTTGCTTTCTACATCGCCATTCCGCCGTCGACGCGTATGACTTCGCCCGTAATGTAAGCGGCCGCATCGCTCGCTAAAAAGCGCACCACACCGGCCACCTCCTCGGGCTGCGCCATACGCTTAAGGGGAATCTGGTCCTCCGTGGCCGCACGCACCTTATCCGATAGCTTTGCCGTCATATCCGTCTCGACAAACCCGGGGGCGACCGCGTTCACTCGTACGCCGCGAGGCGCAAGCTCGCGCGCTACCGCCTTGGTCAGGCCGATCACGCCCGCCTTGGAGGCAGCGTAATTGGCCTGTCCGGCGTTACCCATCAGCCCCACAACCGAGCTCATGTTGACGATGCAGCCGCCCCGCTGACGCATAAAGGTCTTGGTGAGCGCGCGCGTCATATTGAATGTTCCCTTGAGATTGACATCGAGCACGCGATTGAAGGCCTCATCGCCCATGCGCATGAGCAGGCCATCGCGGGTGATGCCGGCGTTGTTGACGAGCGCCCAAATCGAACCAAAGTCGTTGAGGACCGTCTCCATACATGCGTTGACGGCAGCGGGGTCGGCCACGTCGCATTGATATGCGCGCGCCGTGGCGCCAACCGCCTCGCAGGCTTCGCACGTCTCGCGCGCTGCATCGACGCTACCGGCATAGACGACGGCGATATCAAAGCCGTCCTCCGCCAGACCGACAGCGCAGGCGCGGCCGATACCCCGCGAGCCGCCCGTGACCAGTGCCACGCGACGTGAGTCGTTGCGCTCGAGCGTGCCGTTGTTCAAGTTGCCCATGTCATTCCTTTCGGGTTACAGCCCTGTGGGCTATGCGAGCTCGTCGGCAATAGCTGCGACCTGTTCGGCCGTTTCGCACGAATACACGCGAACGTCGCTCAACGTACGCTTGACCAAGCCCGACAGCGTTTTGCCAGGGCCGACCTCAATAAACGTGTCGATGCCCTGATCCTGCAGAGTATGCAGCGTGTCGACCCAGCGCACGGCATGACTCACCTGGTTGGCCAAGACATCCGATGCCGCTCGTGGGTCCGCCGGATAGGGCGCCGCCGTCATGTTTGCCATGACCGGAATCAGCAGCGGAGACGGCGCGTGGCCGTCTTGGATATACGTCGCCAGCCCCTCAGTCGCCTCGGCCATATAGGGGCTATGAAATGCACCCGACACCGCGACTTTCATAGCGCGACCGCCAGCCTCTTTTACTAGGACGTCGAGGGTCTGCAACGCATCGGGCGCTCCGGCCACAACCGTCTGCTGCGGGCTGTTGTAGTTGACCGGCCAGCAGTCCTCGCCGGCCTGCGCAGCCAGGTTCTCGACTTGCGCTGCATCGAGCTTGATGACGGCGCGCATGCCGCCCGGATGGCGCTCGGCAGCCGCGGTCATCAATGCCGCGCGCTCACACACGAGCTCAAAACCCGCTCGCGTATCGAACGCCCCCGCAAAGGTGAGTGCAGCGACCTCACCCAGCGAAAATCCCGCACAGGCAGCAGGCACCACGCCGCGCTCACGCAGGGCGACAGCCGCTGCCAGGTCATGAACGAACACGCAAGGCTGCGTGTTCACGGTCTGCGAGAGCTCCTCCTTTGAGGAGTTCCGGCACTGCTCGCTGGTTCCCGGACGCACCTCCTCGGCGATCGCGAACACCTCGGCAGCCGCCGGCGATGCCTCGATCAGGTCGACGCCCATCGCGGGGTGTTGGGCACCCTGGCCGGCGAACAAAAACGCTACGCTACCCATGCGCACGCACCCTTCATGACGCGCTCGGCACCCTCGACCAGATCGTCGACGATTTCGCGCGCGCTCTGGCGTTCGTTGACCATACCGGCAACCTGTCCGCACAGATACGAACCCTCTTCGTAATTACCATCCTTTGCGGCCTTGCGAAGCGCGCCCGCGCCCATGGCCCCGAGTTCCTCGGGGCTTGCGCCCGCTGCCTCGTTCTTGGCATACGCGTTGGTGAAGGGGCTCTTGAGGGCGCGAACCGGATGTCCCGTCGAGCGACCGGTCGCACGCGTCGACGTGTCGCCCGCCTTGAGCACCAGCTCTTTGTACTGCTCAGAAACAGTGCATTCGTTTGCAACGAGGAAGCGTGTACCCACCTGGACGCCGGCGGCACCGAGCATAAAGGCCGCTGCCACGCCGCGACCATCGGCGATACCGCCAGCTGCCACAACGGGGATATCGACCGCGTCGACAACCTGCGGAACGAGCGCCATCGTCGATGTCTCGCCAATATGTCCACCAGATTCAGTGCCTTCGGCAACCACGGCGGCGGCCCCGCGACGCGCCACGAGACGCGCCAGCGCCACCGAAGCAACGACCGGGATGACCGTGATGCCGGCGTCGTTCCAAGCCTTCATGTACTTGGTGGGATTGCCGGCACCCGTCACGACGACCGGCACCTGCTCGTCGATCACAACCTGTGCGACCTCGTCGACAAACGGGCTCATAAGCATGACGTTGACGCCAAAGGGCTTATCCGTCTTGGTGCGCAGTTCGTGAATCTGATCGCGCAGCCATTTGGCGTCGGCATTCATGGCCGCGATGATTCCCAACCCACCTGCCTCGGACACGGCCGACGCCAGCGAGGCATCCGCAATCCAGGCCATGCCGCCTTGGAACACGGGCTTTTCGATGCCGAGCAGCTCGCAGAGAGGAGTCTTGAGCATCTCTACTTCTCCAATGCAGCCTCGACCGTATCGGCGAACTCGCCAACCGTCTTGGGGTTCTCCTCGGTATCGAGCTGGATGCCAAACTCGTCCTCGACGGCGACGAGGATCTCGACGGTGCCCAGGCTGTCGAGGCCAATCTCCTCGAGCGTGGACTCGGGCTTCATCTCGACGTCGTCAAGGCCGGCGGTCTCGCGGATAACGTCGCAAACGCGCTCGAAGGTCTTCTGATCTGCCATGGTAGTTCTCCTTTGTTTGTGCCCTAGGGGCGTTTTTATTTCCTATGTGCGACTACTTCCAACGAAGCAGATAGCCACCTATATCCAGGCCGGCGCCAAATCCAACGAGGGCGATGGTGTCGCCCGCGTGCAGCGCGCCGGTATTTGCCAGTCGATCGAGAGCAAGCGGAATGCAGGCGCTCGAAATGTTGCCGGTCTCGCGCAGCGTTCGAACCACGCGCTCGTCTGGCACGCCGAGACGCTTGACCGCCTGACTCAGGATTCGTTCGTTAGCCTGATGGAATACAAAATGATCGATGTCTTCGACCGAAATGCCCGCATCGATCGCAAGCTTATGGACCGTGTCGCAGATGGCGTTGACGCCGAACTTGAACACGCGGCGGCCATTCATGGACAGCACGCTCTCCCGATCGCCCGCCGTCTTAAATGGCGAGGTACCCGCTAAGCCGGGAACACGCAGTGTCTCGACATCGGGATTGGTTGCAAGCTCGACGGCAAGGGGATTCACCCCGCCGGCCCCAATAACGGCAGCACCCGCGCCATCGCCAAAGAGCACGCACGTGGCACGGTCGGTCCAGTCAAGCGCGCGCGTCATCTGCTCGGCAGCAACGACAAGCACATGCTTGGCTCGTCCTCGGGCGATATAGCCCTCGGCAACATCGAGCGCAAAAACAAAGCCAGCACAGGCGGCCGAGACATCAAAGGCGGGACACGTCGCGCCCAGACGCTCGGCAACGGCGCATGCCTCGGCGGGAACAAGATGGTCACCCGTTGTTGTCGAGCAGACGATCAGATCCAGCTGGCTCGCGTCGATTCCGGATACCTGGAGCGCCCGCTCGCTCGCTGCTACGGCAAGGTCGTCGAGCGACTCGGTGGTGCAGACATGGCGGCTCTTGATACCTGTGCGCGTAAAAATCCACTCATCCGAGGTATCGAGGAACTCGGACAGCTCGTCATTGGAAACACTGCGCTTAGGAAGCGCCGAACCTGTTCCAAGAATCGTGAAACCCATCACTAACCTCCTTTGAGTTGTTGATGTGTTTACATCGACCAAGAGAGGATAACGCATTTCAGTCGTTGTTGACGTGTTAACATTAAATTGTCCAAATGCGACAAAGGCTTCACATTGTGTCTATCTCTCGACACCATTACGAGATTGCCTTATTACCTTAGGAGGTACCAGCTGCTATGGATTCACGTTTAACAGTGGTCGAAGTAACCGGATCGACCAACGATGACCTGCTCGAAGCAGGAAAACAGGGAGCGCCGCACGGCACGGGACTTGCCGCACGGGCTCAGACAGCAGGACGCGGCCGGCGCGGCCATAAGTGGGATTCAACCGCCGGCAACCTATTGCTTTCGATTGTCCTGCGTCCATGCGTTAATCCTGCAAAGTACTCTGGTCTTGCCGCCGACAGCGGCCTAGCAGTGCTCGAAGCGCTCGAAAAGCAGGGCCTTGCAAGCGAAATAGCCCTCAAATGGCCCAATGACCTGGTCGCGCGAGGATGCAAGCTCGGCGGCATTCTGGTCGAAGCCGCACGCGATAACGAAGGCAAACCTTTCGCCGTCTGCGGCATTGGCGTCAATGTGAACTATGTGCCCTCGGAGGTTCCCGATGGCGGCCTGCCGGCAATCGGTCTCTCCGACCTCAACGAGAACGTTCCCGTCGTCGACGCGCTACTCAAGGAGGTCTATCACACCGTCGTAAACGCTGTAGATGCGTGGGCAGAGCGCCTCAACGCCATGGAAGAAAACACTGGACCGCTCGCGCCCATCCACGGCGAATATGTCGCTCACCTCAATTGGATTGGGGAGCACGTTATCGCCCGCTCCCCCGCAGGAGACGAACTGGCGCGAGGCGTCTTTAAAACCGTCGACGCCTTTGGTCGCGCGTGTATCGAAACGGAAGACGGCTTGCGTCCCTTCCATTTTGAGGAGGCATCGCTGCGTCCCTTGAGCGAATAGGGCACCGCAGCCACCTACTCGGCAGCATTACCCAGTAGTCCAAACCATCATTCAAAACAAAAGAGCCCCGCTACCGTAATGGCAGCGGGGCTCTTTAAGCTATGAGCGATATCGCTTAGAGCTTGATGTCGATGTCGACGCCAGCGGGGAGGTCGAGACGCATGAGCGAATCAACGGTGCCCGAGGTGGGGTCGAGGATGTCGATGAGGCGCTTGTGGGTGCGCATCTCGAACTGCTCACGGGAGTCCTTGTTCACGTGCGGCGAGCGGATAACCGTGTACAGGTTGCGCTCGGTGGGCAGGGGGACAGGACCGGAAACGCGAGCGCCGGTCTTCTGAGCGGTCTCGACGATGAGCTTCGCGGACTGATCGACGACCTCGTGATCATAGCCCTTGAGGCGAATGCGGATCTTCTGGGTAGCCAACTTAAACCTCCAAAGAGTGCGAGAAGTGTTCTCGCAGGATTACGTAACAGGGAGCTCGAACTTAGGCGTTCTTGCTCATGACCTCGTCCACGATGGACTTGGGCGCGGGCTCATAAGAGTCGAACTGCATCGTGTAGGATGCACGGCCCTGGGTCTGGGAGCGAAGGTCGGTAGCGTAACCGAACATCTCGCCCAGCGGCACCTTGGCACGGATGAGCTTGCTGTTCTTGCGATCCTCCATGCCCTCGATCTTGCCGCGGCGACCGGAGAGGTTGCCCATAACGTCGCCCATGTACTGCTCGGGGGTCTCGACCTCGACAGCCATGATCGGCTCGAGCAGCTGCGGATCGGACTTCTTGAGGGCGTCCTTGATAGCCATGGAACCGGCGATCTTGAAGGCGGCCTCGGAGGAGTCGACCTCGTGGTAAGAACCATCGAACAGGGTGACCTTGACGTCGAGGACCGGGAAGCCGGCGATAACACCGGTGTTCAGGGCCTCCTGGATGCCCTTATCGATGGACGGGATGTACTCCTTGGGCACGACGCCGCCGACGATAGCGTTGACGAACTCGTAGCCGAAGCCCTCCTCCATCTTCTCGAGCTTGATGACGGCGTGGCCGTACTGACCGCGACCACCGGACTGACGGACGAACTTGCCCTCAGCCTTCTCGACGTCGTGACCAGCGGTCTCGCGGTAGGCAACCTGGGGCTTACCAACGTTAGCGTCAACCTTGAACTCGCGGAGCAGACGGTCGACGATGATCTCGAGGTGCAGCTCGCCCATGCCGGCGATGATGGTCTGGCCGGTCTCGTGGTTGGTGGACACCTGGAAGGTCGGGTCCTCCTCGGCGAGCTTGGTCAGAGCCAGGGACATCTTGTCCTGCTCGGCCTTGGTCTTGGGCTCGATGGCAACGTCGATAACGGGCTTAGCGAACTCGATCTTCTCGAGGACGATCTCCTTGCCCTCTTCGCACAGGGTGTCACCGGTGGTGGAGTTCTTGAAGCCGACGCAAGCGACGATGTCGCCGGCGGCAGCGTCGTCACGGTCGATACGCTCGGCGGCGTTCATCTCGAGGATGCGGCCGAGGCGCTCGCGCTGACCGTTGGAAGCGTTGATCACGTAGGAGCCGGACTCGGCACGGCCGGAGTAAACGCGGACGTAGGTGAGCTTACCGACGAACGGGTCGGTCATGATCTTGAAGACCAGGCCGGAGAAGGGCTCGTCGAAGGAAGGATGACGCTCGATCTCCTCGCCGGTGTCCGGATCGGTACCGGTGACGGCCTCAACGTCGAGCGGGCTGGGCAGGTAGTCGACGACAGCGTCGAGCAGCTCCTGGACGCCCTTGTTCTTGTAGGCGGAGCCCACGAAGACGAGGTTAAGCTCGTTGGCCAGAACGCCCTTGCGCAGAGCAGCCTTGAGCTCCTCGACGGTGAAGTCCTCCTCCATGAGGATCTTCTCCATGAGCTCGTCGTCAAAGCTGGCAGCAGCGTCGAGGAGCTCCTCGCGCTTGGTGGCAGCGATGTCAGCGAACTCAGCCGGGATCTCGTCCATCGGCTCGGGGTAGGTCATGCCCTTGTCGTCGGCCTTGAAGTCCCAAGCAGTCATGGTGACCAGGTCGATGACGCCCCAGAAGTTGTCCTCGGCGCCCATCGGGACCTGAGCGGCCACTGCGTTGGCATCGAGACGATCCTTCATGGTCTCGATAGCGTTGAAGAAGTCAGCGCCCACGCGGTCATACTTGTTGATGAAGGCGATGCGGGGGACGTTGAAGGTAGAAGCCTGACGCCAAACGGTCTCAGACTGGGGCTGAACGCCGGCAACGGCGTCGAAGACGGCGACAGCGCCATCGAGGACGCGCAGGCAGCGCTCGACCTCGGCGGTGAAGTCAACGTGGCCCGGGGTGTCGATGATCTGGATGCGGTAGTCGGTACCGTCCTTCTTCCAGAAGCACGTGGTAGCAGCGGAGGTAATGGTTACGCCGCGCTCCTGCTCCTGAACCATCCAGTCCATGGTGGCAGCGCCCTCATGGACCTCACCGATCTTGTGGGTCTTACCGGTGTAGTAAAGAATACGCTCGGTCGTGGTGGTCTTACCGGCATCGATGTGAGCCATGATGCCGATGTTACGGGTATCGGAAAGCTTGTACTTAGGCTTAGCCATGTTAGTTCCTTACCTTAACTTACCAACGATAGTGAGAGAACGCGCGGTTGGCCTCGGCCATCTTGAAGACGTCCTCACGCTTCTTGACGGAAGCGCCCAGGCCGTTGGAAGCGTCGAGGATCTCGTTGGCGAGACGCTCGGCCATGGTCTTCTCCTTGCGAGCGCGGGAGAAGTTGACGATCCAGCGGATACCCAGAGCGGTGGAACGACGGGAGTTGACCTCCATCGGGACCTGATAGGTAGCGCCACCGACACGCTTGGGCTTGACCTCGAGCGTGGGCTTGACGTTGTCCATAGCCTTCTTGAAGGTAGCAAGAGCGTCGCCACCCTCGGACTTCTCGGCAACGATCTCGAAAGCGGTGTAAACGATGCGCTCAGCGGTGGCCTTCTTGCCGTCAAGAAGGACCTTGTTGATGAGCTGAGTCACCAGGCGGTTGTTGTAAACGGCGTCAGGCTGAACCTCACGACGATTAGCTGCTGCACGACGCGGCATGTGAAATCTCCTTAAGTGTCTACCGTGCGGCGCTTAGGCGGCACACGGCGAAAGTATCAAAACGTTATCTGGCTTATTTGGCCTTGGGGCGCTTAGCACCGTACTTGGAACGGGCCTGCATACGGTTCTGGACCGGAGCAGCGTCGTAGGCGCCACGGATGACGTGATAACGGACACCAGGGAGGTCACGGACACGACCGCCGCGGACGAGCACGATGGAGTGCTCCTGCAGGTTGTGGCCCTCACCCGGGATGTAAGCAGTAACTTCGATGCCGTTGACAAGGCGAACACGGGCAACCTTACGAAGAGCCGAGTTCGGCTTCTTGGGGCTCGTGGTGAAGACGCGGGTGCACACGCCGCGCTTCTGGGAGTTGTGCTGCAGAGCAGCGTTCTTGGACTTCTTGGGCACGGAACGACGGCCCTGGCGAACCAGCTGGTTAATAGTAGGCAAAGCGTACTCCTTCTCGAATGATTCCAGCTTTCTGTAAAGTGCAACGGCTTGAATCGAGGGGTCAGCATCCCCCTACGAAACACGCAGTTCGATAGGATACGTGGCGTTAGCTGTGCCGTCAACAGACCACGCCGCCGGGCGTATCCCAAAAATGGCACATTTCCGCAAAGCCTACACAAAAGGAATCCCCTCCTGTGCGCTTGGGAGGATTCCCGGGCCGGGCGGCACAGGGGTTAAGTTTGCTGCTCTACAGTCCTGGCTCGCACGGAGGCCACATTAAGTGGCCTCCGGCTCGTGCGGAACTCGCGACAAACTTAACCCCTGTGCCGCCCGGCCCGGGAATCCGACATGCTCGTCGAGGCAACGCTACCTGCCAAAAAGGGGCAGGTTTATTTTGGTCGGTTTTATCTGGGGAAACGTCGCGCTCCAGCGGTGATCCGTTCTCATCTGTCGCATGGAAATCGGCGGCGTCTTCGGAAGTATATTGCTCGTTTTAACCGCCCATTTAACGCAAAATGGGCCGCTTCCCCTAGTAGGAAGCGGCCCCAAATCTTACGAATAGACAATGGTAAAGGGTTCCGACGTTTCGGCGTCCCCTGTTGAAGTGCAGCGTGTGCCCTCAAGCGCTACTGAGACCACTTGGTCGACATCAATCAACTTCGTTGGCACCCAAATGTTCTCTCCGCTATTGCGTGCCATCGAAACATAGAAATTGTACGCCCCTGCGTCGTCATCTTCGATAATCTGCTCCGATCCATCCTTGTAGCTGACGGTCAGTTTATGATCAACTGCTTCATAGCCCAGATCATCGATGTGCGTCTGGATGGAAAACGGGCTAATCTCAAGAGACGAGTCATCGGAGCGGAGTTCCTTTATATCGACGTGCGCTCCGACGTTAAACTCTGGCGTCGATACCTCGATCACCTTTGCATCCTCACCTTTGCCCTCCGTCCAGCTGATATTCCAGGTGACCGCATGTCCCAAATCTCGCTCGCGATCCCACGAGGCAAAGTACATCGTGCCATTAATGACCGTGTCGCTTGATGTGTCCTTATCAATTGTGCAGCGTGTGTCAGCCCATTCCTCGCCGAAGTTCATGCTGGGCGTGCCGATGCCTTGTTCTTCTTCACCATAGAGAACAAGTTCGCCTGTCTCTGCTGCCGGCTTGTAGTAGTTAACGCCATTTGGATTGGACAGCGTAAACGTCACGGCACCGCAACCGTTTTTATCGATAGCCATCTCATGGATATCAAGCGTATAGCCGTTACCCTCGACGGACAGATTAACCTTCTGGACTGTGCCCTCCAGGCTTTGGGGCGCGATGCCATCACCAAACTCTCTGGTGTAGGTATATTTAGTCCCCGATGAGCCACCGTTGGTCCAGGTAATGGAATCCCCATTGCCGTGGTTTCCCCAGGCTGAGGCAAAATAGCTGGAATTGACAACGGCGTAGGCGACCCCTCCGGTCGCCAACACTCCGGCAAGACATCCGATTACGGCAACATACAGAGGTTTCGCGTGACCCTTTCGACGAAGCGGCTCACCCGCAGCGGTATTAAGGACGCGATCTGCAAGATCGCTATCGGCTTGGATGGACTCGAAGGCCTGCTTGATTTGATTGGATTTCACGGTCGCCCTCCTCTAGGATGAATTTGAGCTTCGATCGACCACGAGCTAAACGCGTTCGAACGGTCGCGGCTGGCACATGCAGTAACTCGGCAATCTCTGCGGTCGAAAAGCCCAGATAGTAATAGAGCACGATGGGAACACGGAATCGCTCCGGAAGTCGCATAACGTCTGACAGGACCGCCTTGGTCTCCTCCTGCGCCGTCGAAAGCGAATCGGCCAGGTTCTCAATATCCTCCACACGCCTCCATGGCTTTCGAAAGAGCGATTTGCATTCATTGATCGTGACCCGGATAAGCCAGCGGCGAAGATGCTCCCAACTCTCAAATTGCGTATAGCTTTTGAGCAGCTTAAGAAAGACATCTTGGGCAACATCATCGGCATCGGCGCGATCGCGCAGATACGTCAATGCGATCCGAAACACGACATCTCGGTGATCTTCGACCGCCTGTCTAAATGCTTGTTCTTCCATAATCACCTCCCGGTGACGGTACTGATTCTTGATGAGGTCCTCACCATAGATACGCTCTGGCCGGACGAAATGTTTCAAATTCAAGCAGGAAAAACCTACCAAAATAAACCTGTCCCTTTTTGGCAGGTTTTCTTCACAAAAAAGACCCGCTCCCCTGTTAGGAAGCGGGTCTTTGGAAGGGCGGTTAACGTACTAGGAAATTATTCCTCGTCGTTGTCCTTGGCCTCTTCGGCGTCGTCGGTGTCCACGAGCTGGTTGAGCAGCTCGTCGAGGGACGCCATGTCCTCGTTGATGGCACCGTTGGCGGGAGCCTTCTTGTCGTCGATCGGGGCGCCCAGGAGCTCCTCGTCGGCGTCGCCGTGATGCGTCGGCGCGGCGGAGGTGCCCAGCAGGATGTCGTCCGGACCGTCGGGGCTAAAGACCATCTGCAGCAGCTGCGAGAGGTCTTCCTCGTCGGCGACGTCGTCGTTGTTCTCGAGGATGTAGAGCAGGTCGTGGGCCTCCAGGCCGTCACGGAGCTCCTCGATCGCCTTGGCACCGATGCCATCGATGCGCAGCAGATCCTCCTCGGACTTACCGACCAGGTCGCCGACCGTCTCGATGCCGACCTCGCTGAACTTGTTGGTCCAGCGCTGCGACACGCCCAGGTCGTCGAACAGGTACAGGCGAGCCTTCTCGGCGGAGATGGTGTGGCCGTTGCGGGTGAACGAACCGTCAGCACCACCAAACTCGTCATAACCGGCCCAGTCGAGCTGCTGCGGGAGCTGCTCGTCCAGGTCCTTGAGCTCCACAGGAGCCCACTCGGGCAGCGACTTGGCGTTGGGCGAAGCCGGGCCATCGATGTCGACATAGCCGTCGGCCGTACGATACGTCAGCTTGGCGTTGGCGTACGGCTTGAGGCCGGTACCGGCAGGAATCTTCTTACCGACGATGACGTTGGACTTAAGGTCGAGCAGGTGGTCGACCTTGCCCTCGATGGCAGCCTCGGTAAGGACGCCTGCGGTACGGATGAACGAAGCGCTCGACAGCCAGGAGTCGATGTTGGACGCGACCTTGAGCGTACCCAGGATGACGGGCTCGGCCACGGGAGCCTGACCGCCCAGACGGGCAACGCGCTCGACCTCGTCGGCGAACTCGTAGCGGTCGACGTACTGACCAAGCAGGTACTTGGAGTCGCCGGGGTTGGTGATCTGAACGCGACGCAGCATCTGACGTGCGAGCACCTCGATGTGCTTGTCGTTCAGGTCGACGCCCTGGCTGGTGTAGACGTCCTTGACGCTCTCGACGAAGGTGTGCATCGTCGACTCAATGTCGGTCAGCTTGCGCAGGTTGCGGAAGTTGACGAAGCCCTTGGTGATCTGGTCGCCGGCGCGAACCTCGCAGCCGTCCTCGATCTCGGGCATAAAGCGCACCGAAGCGGGGACGCGTCGCTCGTCGAGGACACGGGTGTGATCCTCGGAGTCGGTGAGCGTCAGCACGTACTCGGACTTCTCGGGCTTAATCGAGAGGTGACCGGAGTACGGAGCCAGCTCGGCCTCGCGACCCAGAATCTTTTCGTTGACGTTGCCGACGATATCGAACATACGGCTGACCGTGGGCAGACCCTGCGTAATATCGTCGACGCCAGCGACGCCGCCGGAGTGAATGGTACGCATCGTAAGCTGCGTACCAGGCTCGCCGATGGACTGGGCGGCAATAATGCCGACCGCGGTACCGATGGCGACCGGACGACGGGTGGAAAGATCCCAGCCGTAGCACTTCTGGCACACGCCGTACTTGGAGCGGCAGGTGAGCAGCGCGCGGAGCTTGACCTTCTTGAGGCCCGCATCGACCATCTTCTGGATGTCGGCGACCTTCTCGATGTAGCCATCCTGCTCAAAGAGCACGGTGCCATCGGGAGCCACGACGTCCTCGATGAAGCAACGGCCGACGAGATCGGTGTTGAGGTCGGTGGTGCCGGGGATGATGAGGTTGTAAGTGACGCCCTCGTGCGTACCGCAGTCCTCCTCGCGGACGATGACGTCCTGGGCCACGTCGACCAGACGACGGGTCAGGTAACCAGAGTCCGAGGTGTGGGATGCGGTATCGACCAGGCCCTTACGGGCGCCGTAGGTCGAAATGAAGTACTCGAGCGGCAGCAGGCCCTCGCGGAAGTTCGCCTTAATGGGAAGGTCGATCGTCTCGCCGGACATGTCTGCCATCAGGCCACGCATGCCGCCGAGCTGACGCAGCTGGGTCTTAGAACCACGGGCGCCGGAGTCGGCCATCATGTACAGCGGGTTCTCCTCGTCGAACATGTCGAGCATGAGCGCTGCAACCTTATCGGTACAAGCGGTCCACTCGTTAACGACTTCGATGTGGCGCTCCGTCTCGTTGATGAAGCCCTCCTCGAAGTACTCGTTGATCTGGTCGACGTTGGCCTGGGCGCGGTCGAGCAGCTCCTGCTTCTCGGCAGGGATGAGAGCGTCCCACACCGAGATGGTGAGGCCGGCGCGGGTAGCGTAGTGGAAGCCGGAGTACTTGATGGCGTCGAGGATCGGGCCGACCTTGGCCTCGGGGTAACGATCGCAGCAGTCGGCAACCAGCTTGGCCACGTCGCCCTTGACCATCTTGTAGTTCATGAACTCATAGTCTTCGGGCAGGCACTGGCGGTTGAAAATGATGCGGCCGATAGAGGTCTCGAAGCGTGCGGTCTTGTTGCCGGTGACGTCGTAGTCGACGAACTCGTTCTTGCCGTTCTTGACGCGGAAGATACAAGTGCCGTCCTCGTTGATGACGTTGGCATCGGCAGCGGACACGCGGACCTGAATCTTGGCCTGCATGTCGACCTCGGAGCGGCAGTCATAGGCGTGCAGCGCGTCGTCGAAGCTCGAGAATACATGGTTCTCGCCCGGCAGACCCTCGCGAACCTGGGTGAGGTAGTACACACCGATGATCATGTCCTGCGAAGGGATGTTGACCGGCTTGCCGGATGCCGGCGAGCGCAGGTTGTTCGCAGAGAGCATGAGCACGCGGGCCTCGGCCTGAGCCTGGCTGGACAGCGGCACGTGGACAGACATCTGGTCGCCGTCGAAGTCGGCGTTGAAGGGCGAGCAGACCAGCGGATGCAGGTGGATAGCCTTGCCCTCGACCAGCACCGGCTCAAAGGCCTGGATGGACAGACGGTGCAGGGTCGGTGCACGGTTGAGCAGCACGACGCGACCGTCGATGACCTCTTCGAGGATGTCCCACACAAAGGTGGCACCACGGTCGATAGCGCGCTTGGCGCCCTTGATGTTCTCGACCTTGCCAAGCTCGACCAGGCGCTTCATGACGAAGGGCTTGAAGAGCTCCAGCGCCATGGTCTTGGGCAGACCGCACTGGTGCAGCAGCAGCTTGGGGTCGGTAACGATTACCGAACGGCCGGAGTAGTCAACACGCTTGCCCAGCAGGTTCTGACGGAAACGACCCTGCTTGCCCTTGAGGGCCTCGGCGAGCGACTTGAGCGGGCGACCGCCACGGCCAGAGACCGGGCGACCACGACGGCCGTTGTCGAACAGGGCGTCCACGGACTCCTGGAGCATGCGCTTCTCGTTGTTCACGATGATCGCGGGGGCGTCCAGGTCGAGCAGGCGCTTGAGTCGGTTGTTACGGTTGATCACGCGACGGTACAGGTCGTTGAGGTCGGACGCGGCGAAGCGACCGCCGTCGAGCTGGACCATCGGGCGCAGATCGGGCGGAATGACCGGGATGACGTCCAGAATCATATTCGCGGGGCTGTTGCCGCCCTTCAGGAAGGCGTCAACGACCTCGAGGCGCTTAACGGCCTTCTCGCGCTTCTGCTTCTGGGAATCCTCGTCGGCGATGATGGCCTTGAGCTTCTCGGCCTCGGAAGGAAGGTCGATGGCAGCGAGCAGGTCGCGGACGGCCTCGGCACCCATACCACCCTTGAAGTACATGGAGTAGTAGCGGGTCATCTCACGGAACAGCGGCTCATCGGAGATGAGGTCGCGCTCGCTGAGCTTCATGAAGGCGTTGAAGGCGTCCGTGCGGAGCTGCTTCTCGTCCTTGCACTCTTCCTCGATGTCGACGATGCCAGAGGCGATCTCCTCGGGGGTCAGCGGCTCCTCGTCGGAGAACTCGTCAAAGTTCTCGGGGTTGCCCTGCTCCTTGAGGGACTCGATCTGGCGGGCGCACTCGGCATCGATCTCTTCCAGATCGGCGGCGAGCTCCTCGCGCAGGTCGTCGGCGTCGGCCTCGCGAGCCTCGTAGTCGACCTCGGTGATGATGTAGCTGGCAAAGTACAGAACCTTCTCGAGGTCCTTGGACTTGATGTCGAGCATACGGCTCATCGGGAAGCTCGTGGGGCTCTTGAAGTACCAGATGTGGGACACGGGAGCGGCGAGCTCGATGTGGCCCATGCGGTCGCGACGCACCTTGGCCGAGGTGACCTCGACGCCGCAGCGCTCGCAGACGATGCCCTTAAAGCGGATGCCCTTGTACTTGCCGCAGGAGCACTCCCAGTCCTTGGCGGGACCGAAGATCTTCTCGCAGAACAGGCCGTCCTTCTCGGGCTTGAGGGTACGGTAATTGATGGTCTCCGGCTTCTTGACCTCACCGTGCGACCAGGAACGGATCTGGTCGGCGGAGGCAAGGGAGATCTTTACCGAGTCAAAATCAGTAGCTTCGAAATCTGCCACAGTCAACTACTCCTTATCAGTGGTCGTGGCGGCGACAGCCTCGGGTGCCTCGGCGGTCTCGGCATCCTCGGCCTCGACGTCGGCGTCAACGCCGGCGAGCGCAGCCAGGTCGTCGAGAGCGGAGGTCTCCTCGGCGGTCACAGGGGCGGAGGCGTCCTCGTCAGCATCGTGCATGGGCTCGATGTCCAGTGCGAGGGAGCGAATCTCCTTGACGAGAACCTTGAAGGACTCGGGGATACCCGGGACAGGAACGTTCTCGCCCTTGACGATGGACTCGTAGGTCTTGACGCGGCCCACGGTATCGTCGGACTTGACGGTCAGGATCTCCTGCAGGACGTTGGAAGCACCGTAAGCGTACAGTGCCCAAACTTCCATCTCGCCGAAGCGCTGGCCGCCGAACTGAGCCTTGCCGCCCAGCGGCTGCTGGGTTACCAGGCTGTAAGGGCCGGTCGAACGGGCGTGGATCTTGTCGTCGACCATGTGGCCGAGCTTGAGGATGTAGGACGTACCCACAGTAATGGGCTCGCGGAATTCCTCGCCGGTGCGGCCGTCGAACAGACGGGTCTTGCCGCGCTCGTCAAGCTGGGTGACGAACTCGGGGCGCATGTGATCGCCAAAGGCAGCGGTGGCCTTGTTGAGCATGTTCTTGTTGGCACGACGGATGACCTCGGCGATCTCGTCCTCCTTGGCGCCGTCGAAGACGGGCGTCGCGGTGAAGAACGGACCGGGGACGTACTTGTCGGAGTCGGCCTGCTCGGTATCCCAACCGCACGCAGCAGCCCAGCCAAGGTGGCACTCGAGCAGCTGACCGACGTTCATACGCGAAGGAACGCCCAGCGGGTTGAGGATAACGTCAATCGGGGTACCGTCAGCCATGTAGGGCATGTCCTCGACCGGCAGAACGTTACAAATAACACCCTTGTTGCCGTGGCGGCCGGCGATCTTATCGCCCTGCTGGATCTTACGACGCTGGGCGACGTAGACGCGCACCTGCTCGTTGACGCCGGGGGCCAGGTCGTCGCCGTTCTCGCGGCTAAAGCGGACGACGTCGATGACGCGGCCGTAAGCGCCGTGAGGCATTTTAAGGGAGGTATCGCGGACATCATGAGCCTTGGCACCGAAGATGGCGCGCAGCAGGCGCTCCTCGGCGGTCAGAGCGCTCTCGCCCTTAGGCGTGACCTTGCCGACCAGGATGTCGCCAGGGCCGACCTCG
The DNA here is from genome assembly GCF_040092305.1 of Collinsella sp. CLA-ER-H6. Lineage (NCBI taxonomy): Bacteria > Bacillati > Actinomycetota > Coriobacteriia > Coriobacteriales > Coriobacteriaceae > Collinsella > Collinsella sp. CLA-ER-H6. The sequence goes on along the minus strand of NZ_JBBNLS010000005.1, from coordinate 23,354 downwards.
GCGCCGATGCGGATGATGCCGTCCTCGTCGAGGTTGGCAAGCATGTCCTCGGAGAGGTTCGGGATCTCGCGGGTGATCTCCTCGGGGCCGAGCTTGGTGTCGCGGGCGTCGATCTCGTGACGGGTGATGTTGATGGTCGTCAGCAGGTCCTCGGCCACCAGGCGCTCGGACACGACGATACCGTCCTCGTAGTTAAAGCCTTCCCACGGCATGTATGCCACGGTGAGGTTCTGGCCCAGTGCGAGCTCGCCGTGATCGGTCGAGGGACCGTCGGCCAGAGGCTCGCCCTGCTCAACGGTGTCACCGACGCGCACGAGCGGACGGTGGTTGATGCAGGTGGACTGGTTGGAGCGCTGGTACTTGGCCAGGTGATACTCGTCCATGCCGCCGGCATGCTTGACGATAATCTTGGCGGCGTCGGCAAAGATGACCTCGCCGGCGTTCTTGGCCAGGGTGACTTCGCCGGAGTCCAGAGCGGCGCGACGCTCCATGCCGGTACCGACATAGGGAGCGGCGGGGTGAACCAGCGGCACGGCCTGACGCTGCATGTTAGCGCCCATCAGCGTACGCTTGGCGTCGTCGTGCTCAAGGAACGGAATCAGCGTGGCTGCGACGGAGAGCATCTGACGCGGCGAGACGTCCATGTAGTCGACGTCCTCGACGGGCACGTCGGCGGGAGCGCCGAAGGAGCCGTCGAAGTCGCGGGTACGGGCGATCACGGTGTGCGGACGGACGATCTTGCCCTCGGCATCGGTCGTGATGAACTCGTTGGTCTTGGGATCGAGCGGCGTGTTGGCCGGCGCGATGACGTGCTTCTCTTCCTCGTCAGCGGTCATCCAGTCGATCTGATCGGTGGCAACGCCGTTCTCGACGCGGCGGAACGGAGCCTCGATGAAGCCGTACTCGTTGACGCGGGCGTAGAGGGCGAGCGAGCCGATCAGGCCGATGTTGGGGCCTTCGGGGGTCTCGATCGGGCACATGCGGCTGTAGTGCGAGTTGTGAACGTCGCGGACGGCCGTCGGCACGTTGGTGCGGCGGCTGGAGCCGGACTTGTGGCCGGCAAGACCGCCAGGACCGAGTGCGGACAGACGGCGCTTGTGGGTCAGACCGGTCAGGGGGTTCGCCTGGTCCATGAACTGCGAGAGCTGCGAGGAACCGAAGAACTCCTTGATGGAGGCCACGATCGGACGGATGTTGATGAGCGACTGCGGGGTGATCTCGTCGATGTCCTGGGAGCTCATGCGCTCACGGACGACACGCTCCATACGGCTCATGCCGATACGGAACTGGTTGGCGACGAGCTCGCCGACGGTGCGGATGCGGCGGTTGCCAAAGTGATCGATGTCGTCGACCTTGAAGCCCTGCTCGCCGGCAGCGAGGGACAGCAGGTAGCGCAGCGTCGCGACGATATCCTCGTCGGTGAGCACCGTGACCTCTTCCTCGGTGGTGAGGTTGAGCTTCTTGTTGACCTTGTAACGACCGACGCGGGCCAGATCGTAGCGCTGCGGGTTAAAGAGCAGGCCCTCGAGCAGGCTGCGGGAAGCATCCACGGTGGGAGGCTCGCCCGGGCGCAGGCGACGGTAGATCTCGATAAGGGCATCCTCGCGAGTGAGGGCGGTGTCGCGCTCCAGGGTGCGCTTGATCACATCGGAGTTGCCGAGCAGCTCGATGATGTCGTCGTTGGTGACGGCAATGCCAAGGGCGCGCAGGAACATCGTGGCGCTCTGCTTGCGCTTACGGTCGATGGAGACCATGAGCTGGTCGCGCTTGTCGACCTCAAACTCAAGCCAGGCACCGCGGGACGGGATGATCTGGGCCTTGTAGATCTGCTTGCCCGAATCCATCTCGGAGCTGTAGTACACACCCGGGGAACGGACGAGCTGCGAGACGACGATGCGCTCGGTACCGTTGATGATGAAGGTGCCCTGATCGGTCATCATGGGGAAGTCGCCCATAAAGACGAGTTGCTCCTTGATCTCGCCGGTCTCCTTGTTGGTGAGACGGACGTCGGTCAGAAGCGGGGCCTGATAGGTCATGTCCTTCTCGCGGCACTCCTCGACGGTGTGCGCGGGGTCGCCGAACTGATGCTCGCCGAAGGTAACCTCGAGAACATGGTTCTGGCTCTGGATGGGGCTGGATTCCTTGAACGCCTCACGAAGGCCCTCGTCCTTAAAACGCTCAAAGGATTCCCTTTGAACAGAGATAAGGTTGGGGAGCTCCATGGCCTCCGGGATTTTCCCGAAGCTGACGCGCTTGCGCTCAGTGGCAGTGTATGCGTAGGTCACCAGGTTTTTCCTCCTTCACGGAAATGCTCGGTGGGTTGGCGAGGCATAGCTTCGCCAGTTATCGCAACCTAATAGTTTATCAGGTACCGACCGTTGGGCAAGAAAAGCCTTGACGCGATTGAGTTTTTGGAGTAGCAAAGTTTTTCGACAGAAAACACGCAGGTAGATGTATGTGTATCGAACATCTGTTCATATATTTTCTGTGAACAGAGAGCCGGCAATCGCGGCTCTTATAAAAAACGGGCGCGAACCGAGGTCCGCGCCCATAAATGTCGATGCCCGTAGGCTTACTTGCGCATCAATCCGCCGCGCTCGTCGATGGCGTCCCAGAAGGCGCTTGCAAAGCGAGGGTCGCTTGCAGCCATGAGGGCGTTGGTGGCCATCCAGCCAGACGGGGTACCGGTGTCGTAGCCCGACAGCGGGTCGATGACGACTGCATACATGGCCTCACGGTCAAGCGAACGGGCCATGGCGTCGGTGAGCTGGATCTCGCCGCCCTTGCCGGCCTGCTGATCTGCCAGCAGGTCCATGACCAGCGGGCTCAGCAGGTAGCGACCGACGATGTACAGGTTGGACGGAGCCGCCTCGGGAGCGGGCTTCTCGACCAGACCGCCGATGCGCCAAACGGCACCGGGCTCGTCGTCGGCAGCATTCTCGAAGCCCTCGAGCGAGCCCACGCGATCGCCGGCGATGACGCCATAGCGGCTGACTTCCTCGGGAGCGCACGCGGCAACGGCGATAACCGAAGCGCCACCGTGCTCCTTGGAGACAGCAAGCATCTTGTCGCAGATGTCACGGTTGGGCACAACGTAGTCGCCCAGAAGAACCAGGAAGTTCTCCCCTGCCACGGCGTCGGCAGCAGAGCGAATGGCATGACCGAGACCCTTGGGCTCGTACTGATAACGGAAGTCGACCGGCATACCGCCCGCATGGGCGACGGCGTCCGCATAAGCATCCTTACCGCGCTCGCGCAGCAGGTTCTCGAGCGAACGATCGGGCTGGAAGTAGCTCAGCAGCTCGGGCTTACCGGGAGAGGTAACGATGATGGCGTCGTCGACCTCCTCGGGGTCGAGTGCCTCCTCGACGACATACTGAATGACCGGCTTGTCGAGCACCGGCAGCATCTCTTTGGGTGTGCACTTAGTGCCAGGCAGAAAACGCGTGCCAAGACCGGCGGCGGGGATGATTGCCTTCATGTTATTCAAGGATCCTTTCGCAGGCGTAGAATGCGCCCTATGCGTGCGGCACAGCGGCCGCAGACCAAATTGCGATACCGAAGTATCTTACCGCCGGAGACATACGTCGCCGTAAGGCAAACGCAATTCTTCAGCAGGTCAACGCAAATTATTGCTCGAATGGTGCAATTTTACGCCCCAGCGGTAACGGGATTGGCACGGCGAAGACAACGGTGCTCTGCGTGCCGAGCAATGGGAATGAGGAGCCAAAACAAAAAAGACGGGGCTCGCAATGCGAACCCCGTCTGCAAAGAAATCTGGCGAGAAAGCCTGATTACTTGAGGGTGACAGCAGCGCCAGCAGCCTCGAGCTTCTCCTTGGCAGCCTCGGCGTCCTCCTTCTTGGCACCCTCGAGAACAGCCTTGGGAGCGCCCTCGACGACCTCCTTGGCCTCCTTCAGGCCAAGGTTGGTGAGCTCACGGACGGCCTTGATGACCTGAATCTTGTTGTCGCCGAAGCCCTCGAGCACGACGTCAAACTCGGTCTTCTCCTCAGCCTCAGCAGCGCCAGCAGCGGGAGCGGCGACAACAGCGGCAGGAGCAGCGGCGGAAACGCCGAAGGTGTCCTCGATAGCCTTGACGAGCTCGGAAGCCTCGAGAAGGGTCATTTCCTTAAGAGCATCGATGATCTCATCGGTGGTAAGCTTAGCCATTTCTAAGTCCTTTCGGTTTCCGTGCGGATGCACGGAGATCAGTTAAAACACAGCGCGAATGCGCCAGGGGTGCGGCGTTGCCGCCGCGGGTGAAAACAGCAACTAGGCTGCCTTCTGCTCGGAGACCTGCTGAATCGAACGAGCGAGACCAGAGGAAACGCCGTTGACGCAGACAGCGATGTCGCGAGCGAAACCGGAGATGAGACCGGCGATCTGGCCGAGAAGCTGATCCTTGGTGGGCAGCTCGGCGATAGCCTTAACATCATCAGCGGAAACGGCCTTGCCGTCGGAGATACCGCCCTTGATCTCAAGGACGCCCTTGGACTGAGCGGAGAAGTCCTTAAGGGCCTTAGCGGCCTCGACCGGCTCGGTCTCGTAGAACACATAAGCGACGGGGCCGGCGAGGATCTCGTCGATCTCGGGCTGCTCCTGGTTCTTGAGAGCGATCTTGACCAGGTTGTTCTTGTAGACCTTCATCTCGGCGCCGCACTCGCGAAGCTGATGACGCAGCTCCTGAGCCTGCTTAACCGTCAGACCGTTGTAGTTGACGACGAACAGACCGGCGTTCTCGGCGATACGGGACTCGATCTCTGCAACCTTGTCGATTTTGTACTGCTGGGGCATGAATTACACCTCCTCGAATTCTTTCCAGGCACGGTCCGCCACAAGGACGTGACGGGGGCATGTCCAAAAAGAAAGCCCCCGCGCTGCATGAGCGACGGGGGCGAGAAGACATATCTACTCGACCACCTCGGCTGGCGGGAAGTCCCATTAAGCTCGCGGGTAAGACCCGTTTGCGCCGGCTGTCTCTGGCAGCGGATTCGTGCGTGAACCGAAAGTATTATGGCGGGGACCCCGGCGTCGGTCAACGGAAAACCGGGCTGTACACAATTCCACCATCCGGCACGCGCCGCCGAAGGCCAGGCGCAAGGTTTTCGCTCGGTCAAGTCCTGGCTCGCACGAAGAGCACATTAAGTGCTCTTCGGCTCGTGCGGAATCTACGAAAACCTTGCGCCTGGCCTTCGGCGGCGCGTGCCTGCGTTGACTTTGGGCAGCCCGGGTTTTCGTTGGCTGACGCCCCCACTCATAGTGCTTGGGTCGGTGGGCTGATGTGTTGCGTCCCGTTGGGCTACAAGGTTGAAATGAAGGTGGACAGGCGGTGGAGGCCTTCGTCCAGATCTTGGTCGGAAACGCAATAGCTGAGACGGACGTGGCCTTCGGTGCCGAAGCAGTCTCCGGGAACTAGGGCTACGTTTGCCTCTTTGATAGCTTTGATGCAGAAATCTTCGCTGGTTAGGCCGAACTTTTTGATGCTGGGGAAGGCATAGAAGGCGCCGGCTGGTTCCACTACGTCGAGGCCCATGGCGTTTAAGGCTTCGAGTACGCGCTCGCGGCGGGCTCGGTAGACTTTGAGCATGGGGGTTGGGTCGACGGTGAGGGCTCGGACTGCGGCGTCCATCTCGAAGGAGACGGCACTCGATACTAGGTATTGGTGGGCTTTTGCGATCTCGGCGATGACGGGGGTTGCCGCTGCGAGCCAGCCCAAGCGCCAGCCGGTCATGGCCCAGGGCTTGGAGAAGCTCTCGATGACTACCGTCTGCTCACGCAGTTCCGGGTGGCGCTGGGCAAAGCGCTCGTAGCCGTCCACGTAGACCAGGCGGTTGTATACGTCGTCGCAGATCACGTAGATGCCCGCCTGCTCTGCCACGTGTGCCACGGCGTCGAGCGATGCCGCGTTGAGGATACAGCCCGTAGGATTGTTGGGCGAGCAGATGACGATGGCCTTGGTCGCCGGCGTCACGCAAGCACAAAGCGCATCCTCGTCAATCTGAAATTGCGCAGGCTCCGTATCCAAAAAGACCGCCTTGGCGTGGTTGGCCACGACGATGCTTTCGTACAGGCCAAAGGCCGGCGTGGGGATGATGACCTCGTCGCCGGGGTTGAGCATAGCCATGAATGTTGCCGACAGGGCCTCGGTCGCGCCGTCGGTTAGGATGACCTCGTCGGCCGAAAACGTAAGGCCCGCGTCCCCCATGTAGGCAGATAACGCCTCACGCAGGACGGGGCGACCGTTGTTGGGCGGATAGTGCGTGTCACCGCGGTCCAGTGCGGCGGTCACCTCGGCGCTAATCACATCGGGCGTGGGAAAATCGGGCTCGCCGAGCGCGAGCGCGATGCACCCCGGATGCTGGGCGGCGAGCGCGTTAATCCGGCGGATACCGGAGGGCTTGAGCATGGCAAGCGAGGTATTCATGGGCAGACGCATGGCGTTCCTTTCGTAAGGGTTGCACTAGGATAGCGCGGCGGGGCGCCACCAGACGGTGTAACCTAAACGGAAACGAGCCGGAAAGGAGATGGCATGGAGACGACCGCGCGCGGCGACGTACCAAAAACACTGCACACCATTGCGTATATCAGTATTCCCAATAGCGCCGATCTTGATTTTTTGCTCTGGGACCTGCAGGATGCCATCGCCGCCTATGCTCAACTTTCCGGCACCGCACTCCCCCGCCCGGTCGACTTGAAGGCAAATGACGCCGGCAACGTTGCCGATGGCATCGTGCTGGCCATTGAAGATGTGGCTGACGATGAGACGTTGACAGCCATCGAGCAGGCGCTTGAGCGCTTTGGCGGTACAGGAACGCGCGTCTATGCCGCGATTCGAGCCGCACAAGAGGGCACTGAGCAGGCGCGTGGGACCGCCGTTCGCCTGCACAAGGCATGTGAGCGCCATGGCCAATTGTGGTGTGGCGGCGTTGCCATCTGCGCCGGCAGCGGCATTGCAGCGCTTCGTCGCTCTCCGCGCATGGGACTCTTGCGGCGGCCGTTTTCTGAGGCCATGGACAAGCTCGTGGGCGCTGTGCGCATGGGTTGCTCCGTCAAGCATGCACAGCGACTTGGCGGCGGCAATGCCGCCAACGTCAACGCCGACGGCATGGTTTGCGCCGAGCCAGCCGTGCCCGCGCCGATCTGGCGAGGCGTTCTGAAACGTCTGGGCGCCCACGCTCAAACAAAAATCTAAATTAAATAACAGCCCAGTCAACGGCTTCATGCCAACGCTCGACAAGACGCTCCAGACGCCAAGCGGCATTAGCAGGACTTGTCGAGGGCAGGACGACGGCGGGCAACCCCGTCCGATCTTGCAAGTAGCGTTTGTAGAGTCGCCCTGCCGTACCGCCGTTACAGACAACGACCTCGATCGGCGCGGCATCGGTAATGCGCTCGATATGTGCCGGCACAACGTTGCGAATGCTCGCGTCGCTCGAGCCCTTAATGTCGCAGCTCTCGGTTGCATCCCACAGGGCCACGCCGCCGTTCAGCAGCATGGCCCGCTTGGCGGCAATGGAGGCATCGAGCATCGCGGGCTCACCGCCTGCCAAAGGATCGCCCTCGTTGGGCGGAACAGGCACACCGAGGCACGCGGCCATCACGCGCCAAAAGCGATTCTGAGGGTTGCCGTAATAAAAGGCATTGGCGCGCGAAAGCACCGAGGGAAACGACCCCAGCACCAAAACGCGCGAGTGCTGGTCGAACACAGGCTCAAACCCATGCTCAATATGTTGATAGCCCTCGTCAGACGCTGCCATGGCCTAGGCCCTCAGCAGATAACGCACCTCGTAGGATGCAAGCTCAAGGGTGCCCGTCAGCTCGACCGTGGGCGCATCGTCGGCAAGCAGATCGACAAAGGAGCCGTTGAGTTCGCCGGTGCCAAAGGTGTAAGGCTCACCCACGGCATTCACCGCCACGAGTACCGTCGCGCCGTCACAGGCGCGCTCGAACAGCAGCTGCTTGTTCTGGATCACCACGTTGCGATAGGCACCGTAGTTGAGAGCACGGGCAGCCGCGTCGTCGGCCGAGCGAAGGTGTGCGAGTTGCGTGATGAACGCCGTCAGCTCGTTGGGCGCAGGCCCATCGAGCGCAGGGCGCAACGCCCAGTCGCCATCGGGGCCGCCCTTTTCGCCAGCAATTCCCCATTCGCTGCCATAGTAGACGCACGGGATGCCCGGCATGCCAAACAGCATCCCATAAGCGGGACGCAGGCAGGACTTGTCGGTCAGGATGCTCGCCAGGCGCGGCACATCGTGGTTGTCGACAAACGACAGCAGGTGCTTGCCGCGGTAGATGCACCACGGGTCGCCGCCAAACTGGCGATGCAGCGAATGGGCGATCTCGAACATGTTGACCGAGTTAAAGCTAGAGTACAGGCCCTTGTAGCACTCGTAGTTGGTGCAGGAGTCGAGCATCTCGTCGTTGACGATCTGGTTGTAGTCGCCGTGGAGCGTCTCGCCGATCAGCACAAAGTCGGGCTTGAGCTCACGGGTAAAGGCGTGCAGGCGGCGCATAAAGTCGCGGTCGAGCATATAGGCGACGTCCAGGCGCAGGCCGTCGACGCCAAAGACGTCGGCCCAACGGCGCACGGACTCGAGCAGGTAATCGACCACAGCGGGATTTTGCAGGTTGAGCTTCACAAGCTCAAAATGGCCTTCCCAGCCCTCGTACCAAAAGCCATCGCCATAGCAGGAATCGCCGTCAAAGCTAATGTGGAACCAGTCCTTGTACGGCGAGTCCCACTTGCGCTCCTGCACATCGCGGAAGGCCCAAAAACCGCGGCCGACGTGGTTGAAGACGGCATCGAGCACCACGCGGATGCCATGGGCATGCAGCGTGTCGCATACGGCGGCAAAGTCGGCGTCCCCACCCAGGCGACGGTCGATATGGCGCAGGCTGCGTGTATCGTAGCCGTGGCTATCAGATTCGAGCGGTGGGTTGATAAGCACAGCGCCAACGCCGAGTTCCTGCATGTAGTCGGCCCATTGGGCGACCTTCATGATAGGAGCATCGGGGTTGGGCGCGGCGTTGGCAGCCTGGGCGAGCTCATCCTCGGCAACGGGCGCGGCGTTTTCGCGCGGAGCCCCGCAAAAGCCCAGCGGATAGATCTGATAGAACGTCGTCTCGTATGCCCACATAACAGCCTCCCGGTAAGCTCAACACAACGACATCCATTGTATGCCCAGCTTGTATCCTCTCCCCCAAAATAAGTTGCGGTGGAATAGTTCCTGCTTGGACCTTCAGAGGCCTTAAACAGGAACTATTCCACCGCAACTGATGAGGAAACGTGATTAGGCGACGGGCTTTGCGCGGCGAATGGCCGGGAACATCACCGTGATGGCGAGGATGACGCCCACGGCGGCGATTGCGCCACCCGCGCAGCCAATCCAGGCGATACCGGGACCCGAAACCACGGCGCCGCCGATCGCGGTACCCGTGCCAATACCGAGGTTAAACAGGCCCGAGAAGATCGACATGGCGACGGCCGATGAATCTGCCGGCGTGTGCTTGATGAGCTCGGCCTGAAACGCCACGTTAAAGGCCGTGGCGCAGCAGCCCCACAGCGCACAGACGGCAAGCACTGCCACGAGCGACGATGCGGCCGGACCCATGAGCAGCAGGGCCGCCGGCACACCGGAGAGCGTAATAGCCAAGAACGGGAACCGGTGCCCATCGAACAGGCGGCCAAACAGCCAGCTTCCGAGCAGACCAGAGCAGCCAAACGCCGTCAGCGTCATGGTGATGGCGCCCGCGTCGACGTGAGCGACCTGCGCCAGGAAGGGCTCGATGTAGCTGTAGCTTGCGTAATAGCCGGTCGCCATGAAGACCGTGACTGCGTAGAGCGCGATGAGGAGCGGGTTCTTGAGCAGCTCGGGCAGCTGTTTGACGGTAAAGCGCTCACCCGCCGGCATGGCCGGGAACACCGCTGCCTGGTAGACGGCCGCGATGGCTGAGAGGCCCCCGACCACGGCAAACGTCATGCGCCAGCCCACGGCCAAGCCAATGGCGCGACCGAGAGGCAGGCCAAAGATCTGCGCGATGGACGAGCCCGTAGCGATCATGCTGATGGCGAGCGCGCCGTGGCGAGTGTCGACCAGGCGCGAGGCCATAATCGAGGCGACTGACCAGAACACGGCATGTGCGCAAGCGACCACCAGGCGCGCGCAGACCAGGATGGGATAGGTGGGCGCCACGGCGGACAGGAACTGGCCGAGCGAGAACACGGCAAGCACGCCCAGCAGCATCCGCTTGAACTCGAAGCGCGAGGCAAACACCATGAGCGGCAACGACAGCAGCATGACGCCCCAGGCATAGACCGAGATCATGATGCCAGCTTGGGCCTCGGTAAGCGAGAACGACGCGGCGATATCAGTCAAAAGGCCGATGGGCATAAACTCCGACGTGTTGAACACGAACGCACAGCAGGTGAGCCCGACGAGCGGGAGCCACTGCCTGAGCGTGATGCCGTCTTGCCTTGCCTGACTCATATATAACATCTCCAATCATTTTGAGCGGAGGCGATTATATAGCAACGGTCCCGCATCCGTCAGTAACGGACACGGGACCGAAACAATTCGATACACAGAGGTTGCGCCGTCAATAAATAACTAAGCCAACCCCAGCAATATGCCCGCCGAATGCACGACAAACGCCACGATCCAGGCGACCGTCACTTGAAACGCGAACACGGCAACGGCATAGCGCGCGCCCAACTCGCTCCTGACGGCGCCGATGGCCGCCACGCAGGGCGGGTACAGCAACGTAAAGACCAGGAACACGTAAGCGGTAAACGGCGAAAACATGGTCGACAGTGCCGCGGGCGAGGTCGCGCCCAAAAGCACGGTGAGGGTCGAGATGACACTCTCCTTGGCGATAAGTCCGGTGACGAGCGCCGTGGATGCGCGCCAATCGCCAAAGCCAAGCGGCGCCAGCGCCGGCGCGATAATGCTGCCGAGGCCCGCAAGCAGGCTTTGCGACTGATCGGCGACCACATTAAAGCGGATATCGAACGTCTGGAGGAACCAGATGACCACCGTAGCGGCAAAGATAATGGTAAAGGCCTTGGTAATAAAATCCTTGGCCTTATCCCATGCCAGCATCACCGTCGTCTTGACGCTCGGCAGGCGGTAGTTGGGGAGCTCCATGATAAACGGCACTGGGTCGCCCTTAAATGCCGTGCGGTTGAGCACCAAAGCCGCGATACAGCCAACCGCAATGCCGATCAGATAGAGCGAGACCATGGCGGGAACCGTTGCCTGTGGGAAAAACGCCCCGCACAGCAGACCGTAGACCGGCAACTTGGCCGAGCAGCTCATGAACGGCGTGAGCATGACCGTCATCTTGCGGTCGTGCTCGGATGGGAGTGTACGGGTCGACATGATAGCCGGCACGGTGCAGCCAAAACCGACGAGCATGGGCACAAAGCTGCGGCCCGACAGGCCAAAGCGACGTAGGACTTTGTCCATGACAAAGGCGACGCGCGCCATGTAGCCCGAGTCTTCCAGAATGGAGAGGAACAAAAAGAGCACGACGATAATCGGCAGGAAGGTCAGCACGCTGCCCACGCCCGTGAGTACACCGTCGACGGCTAGCGAACGCACCACGTCGTTGGTGCCGAACGCCTTGAGGCCCGCATCGGCCGAAGCGATGATGGCAGCGATGCCGTCCTCCATGAGCCCTTGCAACGCCGCGCCGATCACGCCAAACGTCAGCCAAAAAACGAGTCCCATGATCACCAGAAACGCCGGAATGGCCGTGTAGCGACCCGTCAGGATGCGGTCGATCTTGACGGAGCGCACGTGCTCGCGGCTCTCGTGTGGCTTGACGACGCAGCGCCCACACACGTCGCCGATAAAGCTAAAGCGCATATCGGCCAGCGCAGATAGGCGGTCGGTGCCCGCCTCGCCCTCCATCTGGGTAATGATGTGCTCGATAGCGTCGAGCTCGTTGCGATCCAGGTGAAGCGCCTCGGTCACCAGCTCGTCGCCCTCAACCAGCTTGGTCGCCGCAAAACGCACGGGAATGTGTGCCGTCGCGGCATGGTCCTCGATAAGGTTGGCGATGCCGTGAATGCAGCGATGCAGCGCGCCGCCGTCTGGGCCATCGGGCGCGCAGAAGTCCAGGCGGCCGGGGCGCTCGCGGAACCGCGCCACGTGCAAGGCATGGTCCACCAGCTCGCCGATACCCTCGTTGCGCGCGGCGCTAATGGGAACGACCGGCACGCCCAGCAGACTCTCGAGCAGGTTGACGTCAATGGCACCGCCGTTGGTCGTCACCTCGTCCATCATGTTGAGCGCGATGACCATGGGGCGATCAAGCTCCATAAGCTGCAGCGTTAGGTACAGATTGCGCTCGATGTTGGTAGCGTCGATGATGTCGATGATGGCGTCGGGATGCTCATCCAGGATAAACTGGCGGCTCACGATCTCTTCACCCGTGTACGGCGACAACGAATAAATGCCGGGCAGGTCGGTAACACTCGCCTCGGGATGGTTGCGGATGGTGCCATCTTTGCGGTCGACCGTCACGCCGGGAAAGTTACCAACGTGCTGGTTGGAGCCCGTCAGCTGGTTGAACAGCGTGGTCTTACCGCAGTTTTGGTTGCCAGCGAGGGCAAAATGAAGCGGTGCGCCCTCGGGCACGGCCGTTTTTGCCGCACGGGGAGAATACGTCCCCTCGCCGAGTGCCGGGTGCTCCGTCGTGCCGATTGCGGCGTTAGCGCGCGGACCCGTATCGGTGTCGTGGACATCTACGAGCTCAATGCGAGCGGCATCGTCCTTGCGCAGCGTCAACTCGTAGCCGCGTAGGCGAATCTCGAGTGGGTCGCCCATGGGGGCATACTTCATCATGGTGACTTCGGTGCCCGGTGTTAGGCCCATGTCCAAAATATGTTGTCGGAGTGCCTGGTCGTCCGATGCCACCGATGCGACAACGGCGTCCTTTCCAATCTCGAGTGTATCGAGTCTCACGTCCGCGTTCCTCCCCCGGCGCCCACAGGGCGTTGCATTTATGTTCACCAAGGCTAACCGTTTGCCATGGCTAACCAATTTTAACCATGCATGATAGCGCGAACATGCAACGATGTTCAATCAGCAAATTGGCGCAATGGGGACAGGCAGGAGAGTTCAGGGCCATAGTTTCCCGATGAGGCCTCTCGGGGAAACTACATCCCAGAATTCCGGCTCGAAACGGGATATGGTTTCCCAAACAGGCCTCTTACGGAAAATGCATCCCGGAATCCCCGCTCGAAACGGGACGCGCTTTCCCAGTCGAGGCCCTATGGGAAACTGCGTCCCACCTTGAAAGGCAAAACTGGGACGCAGTTTCCGGGCGGGGCATCAAAAACGAAATTGCGGTGAAATAGTTCCTGGATGGACTGGTTGATGCCCCAGATAGGAACTATTTCACCGCAAGTTATTGAAGGGCTGGGATGCCGGGACTCTTACAGATGGCGCTCCAGGAAGCGGAAGGCTAGGCGAATCCAGGGACGGACTGCCACCTGCTTGTCCTCGTTGTCGACCGCGGTGTTGGCGTTGCCGAGCGAAAGGCCGTGACCGCCCTGGTCGAAGACGTGCATCTCGCATGCAACGCCCTCCTCGGCCATGCGCTGCGCAAACGGGTAGACCTGCGCGATCGGCGCCGTCTTGTCGTCGGACACGCCCCACACAAAGGTCGGTGGCATCTGACGCGAAACATGCGTGGTGGGGCAGATATCGGCCAAATGCTCGTCAGTTGCCTCGCCGCCCGTCACCATCGACAGGTAGTCGTTGAGCAAATCGCGCCCCGTCTTGCCGCCCGTCTTGGGCACGCGCAAGTCAATGCGCGGATCGCGCGTCTGCATGTCGCGCACATAGGCAAAGTCGAGCAATGGATAGCCCAGCACCACGGCATCGGGACGAATGTCGTCCGGACGCGCCCCTGCCAGGCCCGCGAAGGGACCAGTCTTCCATTGCGTTGCCAGCGAGGCACAGATCATGCCGCCCGCCGAGAATCCCACGACGCACACGCGCTTAGGATCGACATGCCACTCGTCGGCGTTGGCGCGCACCGTGGCGACCATCTTGGCAAGATCTGCCTGGGGGTGCGGAAAGCTCACGTCACCCGTAGAACTCGTGACATAGTTGAGCACAAAGGCCTGGTAGCCGCGATCCAAAAATGCAAACGCCACCGGGTCCTGCTCGTGCGGAGCGATATGCGTAAACCCGCCTCCGCCGCAGATGATCACCGCGGGGCGGCGGCCATTCGGTTTATCGGGCAGCGGCTCGGCACCCAAATACGTAAACGTCGCCGGATAATCCTCGGTCGGCTCCTCGCCCCACAGCGCATGGTTCTCGACAATCATATGTGCTCCCTTCGCGCAAATTATGCGCCCTTGTTTTTCGCCTTCAAGCGTACCCCACTTGAACCCGTGGAGCAGAAACACACCGGCAATAAGTTTCCCTTCAACTGATATATCACATAATCCCAGTTCAGAGGTATCGTTGAGCAGCGTAGAATAGGGGCGTTGACCAAGCCGCGAAACACATGTGAAACGTTTCCGGCAAACCAAACGCGCGATATGCGCCTATTTAAGTTGGAGGCAACTATGGGTCTGCTCGATTCGCTTAAGTCCACCTTCACCTCGGCCGGCGAGGCGTCCGTTCCGCCCGCAGCAAGCTTCGCTACCCGCGAAGGCGTCATCTATGCCCCCGTCAACGGCGTGCTCGTCAACCTGGACGAGGTTCCCGACGAGACGATCGCCTCGGGCATGCTTGGCCAGGGCTATGGCATCGAGCCCATTACCGGCACCATCTATGCGCCCGCCAACGGCCGCATCGGTGCCACCACTGTCACCAACCACTCCATCGGCATGATCACCGAGGACGGCCTGCGCGTGTTCATCCATGTTGGCCTGGGCACCGTGGAAATGAACGGCAAGGGTTTTGCCCGCTTTGTCGAGATGGGCGATGTGGTCAAGGCAGGCCAGCCGCTCATCAGCTTCGACCGCGAGGCCATTAAGGCCGCTGGTCACGAGGACATCGTGACCGTCATCGTCTCCGAGCTCGATCGTCTTAAGAGCATCGACCATGTCGGCGAGTCTGGAACGCTTATCGGCGGCAACCCGCTCGTCAAGCTTGGCGACCCGCTGCTGGTTGCCAAGACCAAGTAGCCAGGCCCCACGCCACACAGCCAAAAGGCACCTCGTCAAGCGCCCGCGACCATTTGGCCGCGGGCGCTTTTCGTTTGAAAAACCATCCCGCCAATGCTTTATCTGTATAGCTCAAATGAGCCGAGCTGCTAGAATATCGAACTGTATGGATAACTATCATTCAACCGTTATGGGAGGATACGTGAACCGCACCAAAATCGCGCAGCTCTATGCCGATGCCGAGTCGCTCGGTGGCCAGACCGTCACCGTTGCCGGCTGGGTCAAGTCTGTCCGCGACATGAAGAACTTTGGCTTCGTCACACTCAACGACGGCAGCTGCTTCCGCGACCTGCAGGTCGTCATGAACCGCGAGGCGCTCGACAACTACGACGAGATCGCCCACCAAAACGTCTCTGCCGCCCTCATCTGCACCGGCACCGTCAAGCTGACCCCCGATGCGCCCCAGCCCTTCGAACTTTCTGCCACCTCCATCGAGGTCGAGGGCGTCAGCGCCCCGGGTTACCCGCTGCAGAAGAAGCGCGCAACCGTCGAGTTCCTGCGCACCCAGCAGCACCTGCGCCCGCGCACCAACCTGTTCCGCGCTGTGTTCCGCATCCGCTCTGTCGCGGCTGCCGCTATCCACCGCTTCTTCCAGGAGCAGGGCTTTGTCTACGTCAACACCCCCATCATCACCACGAGTGACTGCGAGGGCGCCGGCGAGATGTTCCGCGTGACCACGCTCGACCCCAAAAATCCGCCCCTCACCGAGTCCGGCGAGGTCGACTGGAGCCAGGACTTCTTTGGCAAGCATGCGAGCCTCACTGTGTCCGGCCAGCTCAATGCCGAGAACTTTGCCATGGCCTTTGGCGACGTGTACACCTTTGGCCCCACCTTCCGCGCCGAAAACTCCAACACCACGCGCCACGCCGCCGAGTTTTGGATGATTGAGCCCGAGATGGCCTTCGCCGACCTCAACGACTACATGGACAACGCCGAGGCCATGCTCAAGTACGTTCTTAAGGACGTTATGGCCACCTGCCCCGACGAGCTCAATATGCTCAACAAGTTTGTGGACAAGGGTCTGATCGAGCGCCTGGACCATGTCGCCAACTCCGACTTTGCCCGCGTCACCTACACCGAGGCCGTCGAGATCCTGGAGCAGGCCGTCGCCGCCGGCCACAAGTTCGACTACCCCGTCAGCTGGGGCATCGATCTGCAGACCGAGCACGAGCGCTTCCTGACCGAGGAGCACTTTAAGCGCCCGACCTTCGTAACCGACTACCCGGCCGAAATCAAGGCGTTCTATATGCGCATGAACGAGGACGGCAAGACCGTCGCCGCCGCCGACTGCCTGGTTCCCGGTATCGGCGAGATTATCGGCGGCTCCCAGCGCGAAGAGCGCCTGGATCTGCTCGAGGCCCGCATCAAGGACCTGGGCATGAATCCCGAGCAGTACAAGTACTACCTTGACCTGCGCCGCTACGGTTCCTGCAAGCACGCCGGCTACGGCCTGGGCTTCGAGCGCTTGGTCATGTATCTGACCGGCGTGGGCAACATCCGCGACGTCCTGCCGCACCCGCGCACCGTGGGCAACGCCGACTTCTAATTGTCGAACGCTAGCTCGCGTCGCCACACGCCAACGCTCATCGCACAAGCGTCTCTCGACATCGGTCGAGAGACGCTTTTTTCAACAGCATCCGTCAAGCTTTTGGCAAGTTTTTGGTCAGTTGAGCAGGGCTGTTGATAACTCGACCCGCCGTTTGCCGACGACTACCGACCGCCCAGAGCGCCCTGCGCCCCTGGGAAAGCCCCGCGTCCTAGGCTCCATACCGTCGCCACCCAAAACGGAAAGGACGTGGGCACGATGACCGAAGCCGCTGTTGAAACCTACGACACCACGACGAGAGGCGCCGCCTCGATGGCAGCCTATCGCGCCGTTCGCATCCTGCAACTATTAAGCGAAAACACTGGCGAGGACAAGGCCATGCTTTCCGATGAGTTGATCCGGCGCCTCGCCCATCCCGACGACCCCGCCCGCATGCCCATCTCGGCGGCGCGGCGCAGCATCTACACCGCCATCTCCGCGCTTCGCCATGCCGGATACGAAATTGAGTACAAACGCGGCGTGGGCTACAAACTTCTTACCCGTCCGCTCACCGATGAAGAGATCATCCGGCTCCACGGTATGGTCATGCGCAACCGCTCCACGCCTATCGCTATCCGCAAGAGCATGGCGCAGCACTTAGTTGCCATGGCGAGTGCCGACGTTCGCGGCTACCTCGATACACCCGAACCCGTTCCAAGCGCAGGCAGCAAGGCTACCAAGGCAACACGCACGCCCATCAAGCGCATCGACACGTGCGAGCTCGTCGAGCAGGCCATCGACCACGGAACCACGGTGAGTTTTGATATTTCGAGCGTCACGACGCGTGGCGAAACCGAAGCAGCACGGATGACACTCCGTCCCTTTGCCATCAGGCAGCGCGATGGCATCTCGTATCTACTGGGAACGGTCTACGACGCCCGAGGCGCCGATGACACGTTGCGTACCGTAGAGATTGGCCGAATGAGAAACGTCACCACACGTCTCCTCGACGGCAAGAAGCTCTTCGCCGCCCTAGACGAGGACGACGCCTCCTCCGCCGCATAAGACCCTCCGCCGCCCATTCGACTACCCGTACCGCCCATCCGATTCTGTATTAAAAAACCCGCCAGGCTGTTGTAAAAATGGACATCAGCGCTACTATAGTTCCACTTGCACTTTGTCCCAGTGCAGTGTTTCCAGCCATTTTTATACTGGGGGTAATGATATGAAGGACATCACCATCAGCCGCAGGAGCCTTCTGGTCTCCGCCGGCCTGCTCGCGCTCGCCCCGCTCGCCGGATGCGGCGGCAACTCTGGCTCCGGCTCTGCTGCCGCCGGTTCCGACTACACCATCGGCGTTCTGCAGCTCACCGAGCACTCCGCACTCGATGCCGCCAACGACGGCTTTGTCAAGGCCATCAAAGAGAGCGGCCTTAAGGTCAAGATCGACCAGAAGAATGCCCAGAACGACCAGTCCACGTGTAAGTCCATTGCCGACAAGTTTGTGGGCGACAACGTCAACCTGATTTATGCCATCGCCACGCCCGCCGCGCAGGCTGCCGCCGGCGCCACGGCCGATATCCCCATCGTGGGCTGCGCCATCACCGACTACGCCGCCTCCGGCCTGGTCCAGGACAACGACAAGCCCGGCACCAACGTCACGGGCGCTTCCGACCTCACCCCGGTCGCCGAGCAGCTCGAGATGACGCAGAAGGTCCTGCCCGACGTTAAAAAGGTCGGCCTGCTCTACTGCACCGCCGAGTCCAACTCCGACGTCCAGATCAAGGCCGCCAAGAAAGAGCTCGACAAGCTGGGCCTGGAGTACACCGATTTCACCGTCTCGAGCTCCAACGAGATTCAGTCCGTCGTCGAGTCTGCCGTGGGCAAGGTCGATGCGCTGTACTCCCCCACCGACAACACCATCGCCGCGGGCGCCTCGCAGGTCGGCCAGATCTGCAAGGAGAACAAGCTCCCCTTCGTGACCGGCGAGGAGGGCATGTGCATGGCCGGCGGCCTGTTCACCCTCTCCATCAACTATGAGGATCTGGGCTACGCCGCGGGCGAGATGGCCGTTAAGATCCTGAAGGGCGAGGCCAAGCCCGAAGACATGCCGATCAAGCACCTCTCGAGCAAGGACCTGGTCGTCGTCAAGAACGACGAAATGGCCGAGGCCCTGGGCATCGACCTTTCCGCCCTGGACGCGTAATGCCATACGCGGCATGCGTCTAGAGCCCGTGCTCGCGCTTTAGCCGCGTTATTCAATATCTGAGCCACAGGGGCGGGCGCTGTAGACCGGCGTCCGCCCTGCTTGTTTCAGGTAAAACAAAACGTCTGTCCGTAGCTCTTCTATGCATTGTTACCGCTATTATGGTGAATCACGTGTCCACCCTATCCTAGGAGGTATGAAGCATGCTCATTGCATTGCAGGGCGCCGTTTCGCAGGGCGTCCTCTGGGGCATTATGGTGCTTGGCGTGTTTATCACGTTCCGCCTGCTCGACATTCCCGATATGACCTGCGACGGCAGCTTTGCCCTCGGCGGCTGCGTCTGCGCTGTGCTCATCGTCAATAACAACGTCGACCCGCTGCTCGCCGTGCTGGCCGGCATGTGCGCCGGCGCCATCGCGGGCGCCGTCACGGGCATTCTGACCACCGTCTTCGAGATTCCCGCGATCCTCGCCGGAATCCTCACCCAGATCAGCCTGTGGTCCATCAACCTGCGCATCATGGGCAAGTCCAATACGCCCATTCTTGCCAAAGGCACCGTGTTCTCGGCCGTCAGCAATATGACCGGTCTGCCGCAGTCCACCGTTGCCATCATCTTGGGCATCCTGCTCGCCGTGGCTATCGTTGCCATCCTGTATTGGTTCTTTGGCACCGAGATCGGCTCGGCGCTGCGAGCCACCGGCAACAACGAGTACATGATCCGCGCTCTGGGCGTCAACACCAACTCCACCAAGATGATCGCCCTCGTGCTCTCCAACGCCCTCATCGGCCTTTCGGGCGCGCTCATCTGCCAGAGCCAAAAGTATGCCGACATTGGTATGGGCACCGGTGCCATCGTTATCGGTCTTGCCGCCATTGTTATCGGCGAGGTGCTCGGCCGTCTGCTTCCCGGCGGCCTCACGCAGTTTAGCGTCCGTCTTGCCTCCGCCGTCTTTGGCTCCGTGGTGTACTTCCTTATCCGCGCCATCGTGCTGCAGTTGGGCATGGACGCCAACGACATGAAGCTGCTCTCCGCCGTGATTGTCGCTGTGGCCCTGTGCGTGCCCGTGGTTTGGGAGCGCTATAAGCTCCGCAGCTCCTACACGAAGGGGGATGAGGCAGATGCTTAAGCTCTCGCACGTCAAGAAGACCTTTAACAAGGGCACCGTCACCGAGAAGCGCGCGCTCACCGGCGTCGACCTCACCCTGAATGACGGCGACTTTGTAACCGTGATCGGCGGCAATGGCGCCGGCAAGTCCACGCTGCTCAACATGATCGCCGGCGTGTACCCGCTCGATTCGGGCGTTATCGAGCTCGACGGCACCGACATCTCGCGCCTGAGCGAGTCGCAGCGCGCCAAGTACCTGGGCCGCGTGTTTCAGGATCCCATGCGCGGTACCGCTGCCGACATGCAGATCGCCGAGAACCTGGCCCTCGCCAAGCGCCGTGGCCAGCGTCGCGGCCTTTCGTGGGGCGTCACCAAGGCCGAGAAGGACGAGTACGTTGAGCTGCTCAAGCGCCTGGACCTTGGTCTTGACACGCGTCTCAACGCCAAGGTCGGCCTGCTCTCGGGCGGCCAGCGCCAGGCACTCACCCTGCTGATGGCCACGCTCACCAGGCCGCGCCTGCTGCTGCTCGACGAGCACACGGCGGCCCTCGACCCCAAGACGGCCTCTAAGGTGCTCAACCTGACCGAGGAGATCGTCGACGAGAACCACCTGACCACGCTCATGGTCACGCACAACATGAACGACGCCATCCGTCTGGGCAACCGTCTGATCATGATGCACGAAGGCCACGTGATCTACGACGTGGCGGGCGATGAGAAGAAGTCGCTCACCGTAGCCGACCTGCTGCAGAAATTCGAGGAGGTCTCGGGTGGCGAGCTCGCCAACGACCGCATGCTGCTAAGCTAAACCTACTAAAAAGGGACAGGTTTATTTTGGCAGGTTTTATCTGCGCAAACGTCAAAACCGCCGCTAAGGGACAGGCGCCCTTGCGGCGGTTTTCGCATATTATGTCGATAATCCGATATTCAACCAGACATTCTGGCTAAGGACTAAGGAAACTGCCATGAAAAGACTCCCCCGCCTTGCGTTAGCCACCGCGTTGTTTGCCGGCGCGCTCGCAGGCATCCCAAGCCTCGCTTTCGCGGGGAACCTGCCCGCCGCTATTGACGGCTCCGTGGCCGTCATGCACACCAACGACATCCACGGCAGCTACAAGTACAGCTACAACGCAAGCAAGGGCACCGGCACTGTGGGCTTTGATGGGCTGGCGGTTCTCTATAGCGCCCAAAACAGCGCCCCCGATCTTTTGCTCGATGCGGGCGACACCTTCCACGGGCAGTCCTTCGCCACCATGAGCGAGGGCAAGAGCATCGCCGAGCTCATGGACACCTTCTATGTAGACGGCTACGACGCGACCACGCCGGGCAACCACGACTGGAGCTACGGCGCGGACAAGCTCCGCACCATGACCGGCTACAGCACCACCGGCACGCCCTTCGCCATGCTCTGCGCGAACGCGAAGTCTACGAGCGGCGTATGGAGCTCGAGCATCACGAAAACGCTCGATCGCACCTGGGAGGATAGCGAGGATCACTCCACATTCGACTACAAAATCAAGGTCGGCGTCGTGGGTGCCATGGATGAGTCGCTGGGATCCTCGCTGCGCGCGGACCTGGTCGCGGGCACGTCGTTCTCGAGTGCCACGAACGCCATCAATACCGAGGCAGAGCAGCTGCGCAAGGAGGGCTGCAACGTTGTCGTCTGTATCGCGCATACGCTCAACGCCAAGACCTTTGCCACACGGCTCCGTGGCATCGATGCCCTTATCGCAGGCCACGAGCACATCAACCTTAACGAGAAGGTGACGGGAGCCGACGGCAAGACGATCCACGTTGTCGAGGCAGGCAGCGCCTTTGCCGAGGTGGGGCTGCTTTCCATTCCGTACAAGTACGACACCAATGGCACCGAGACGACCGACGATGACACGGTCACGGTCCCTGCAGACGGCAGCGACGAGAAGCTCTACACCGCCAAGAACGTCAACGACCTTTTGGCAGACCCCGACAAGGGCTCCGACTACCAAAGCTGCCTTGAAGCCGTCCGCAACAAGATCAAGCCGCTCGACGAGGACTTTGAAAACGAATCGAACAAGGTGCTCGGCACATCCACCACCAACTATTTCTACGGCGAGGACGCCGCAGGCACGCATGGTTGGGAAATGGTGCGCACCACCGATTTCCGTCCCAGCAAGGAGGGCGACACCACCAAGGCCCAGACCATCGGCCACGTGATTTGCAGCTCCTATCTTGACCTGACGGGCGCGGACCTCGCTATCGAAAACGCTGGCGGCATCCGCGGCGGCATCGCGGCGGGCAACGTGGCCGCCGGCAACGTCATCGCCATCTCGCCCTACGGCAACACCGTGGAGACCTGGGCCATGACCGGCGCGGACTTCCTCGCAGCGCTCGAGCACTCGCTACAAATCAGCGACGATTGCAACGACAGCTACGAGCTTCAGCAGGCTTATGTGGCGGCCGGTCACACCGAGCAGGAGGCGCAAGACAAGTACAAGTGGCGCGATGACTCTGGCAGCGTTCTCTCCTTTGGCGGCATCAACGTGACGATTGATTGGACACAGCCCGAGGGCAAGCGCATTGTGAGTGCCACACTCACCAAAGACGGCAGCACGCTCGACCCCGCCAAGACCTATACCGTCGCCACCAACAACTACATCATCACCAACACGACCGACTTTCCCACCTTTGCACACGCCACCAAGTACACCGAGTGGGGCACGTGCGAGGCGGCGCTGAGGGCGCTGATCGGGCAGAACAGCTGGGAGAGCAAGATGGCCTCGCTCGCGGGCACCATCGGCTTCGGCTCCGCTGCCGTGGACCCCACGCCCACACCGGCCCCGACGCCTAAGCCCTCGCCTAAGACGGACACGACGACCACGAAGGTCATCACCAAGAAGACGACCGGTAAGCTTGCCGCAACGGGAGACCGCACGCTGGCAGTAGTTGGCGCGTGCCTTATCGGCGGCATCATCGTCATCATCCTCGGCATTATCTGGAAGCGTCGACGCTAAGCTACACCGCCGGGCCTTGCAGCCCCGCCGCGTAAACCTTATATCGAGCACAGAAGCCCGTCCGAATTTGAACTGCGCCCCAAATCTTGGACGCCCTAAATAGCGACTAGGCTGGAGTGGGTATGATGAATTGGACACCTAGTTAAGAGCGAAAGGTGTTCAAGATGACCCAAAGAAGAAAGCGATACGACAGGCAGTTCAAGGTCTCGGAGGCAAAGGTGGTCCTGTCCGGGGAAATGACGGTCAAAGGCCTATCGGAGGAACTCGGCATAAAGGATTCGACGCTGAGAAGGTGGGCCCGCGAATACGAGGAGATGGGAGACGGCGCGTTCCCCGGA